>NZ_JAQFWV010000033.1:0-33090 GCF_056175805.1 Halohasta sp. A2
GTTCGTGATAGAGATCAAGAGTTTCCTCCATCTGGCAGACGAACGCAGCACTGTTTTCAGGCGTAATTACCCACGATTTGGATCGGTGAGGGTGCAACCGTGTTTTTTTAGAATCTGTCGAACAGTCTCGTGAGAGATCGACTCAACGTCGATCTCGGTAAGAGCGACGAAGTGATCGGCTAACAGGTGCAGTGACCACCGAGACCGTCCTTCTGGTGGATCACTGCAGGCCAATGCAATAAGGTGAGCTTCTTCGCGTCCGTCGAGTTTCCGCTCGTAGATCCGATCGGCCTTGCGGCGAGTAATCGCCGCGAGGCCGTCCTCTGTATATCGTTTTCGGAGGCGTCCAACCGTACCGGAATGACAGCCGACGGCTTCACTGACCTGCTGGTCAGTCAAGCCGTCATCTGAGTGTAAGAGACAGCGTGCACGTGTGAGTTCGCGTGTTTTGTACGTGCCAGCTGAAAGCATAGCGTTCAGCTCGGCTCGTTCATCGGCGGATAGATCGACAGAGTACTGTTGTGTTCGTGGCATGACTCACTTCAGAAATTTCTGAATAGAGTCTAGAGGCTCTCAGAGTAGATAAATCTAGCAGTTCAAAGTTGAAGCCGCACTAGGTGGTGATGATTGGGACGAGTCGCTTGTCGCGCATGCCGTAGAGCAGTTTGAGTCGATGCACAACGTCAACCTCAGAGAAGATCCACAGGCGTACAAACGACTGAAAAACGAATGTGAGGCACTCAAAAGAAATTTGTCTTCGCGCACACGCGCAAAACTCACTGTTCCATTTATTACAGTCAAAAATAACGATCCGTTAGATTTGAATATCACCGTGACTCGTGAGAAGTTCGAATCAATGACCAGCCATCTTCGAGAACGGCTTCGAGAGCCGATTACACAGGTTCTCGACGATGCTGGTGTCTCCGGTGACCAGCTCGACAGCGTGTTACTCATTGGTGGGGCGACTCGGATGCCACAAGTCGAATCAATTGTAAACGAGATGGTGGGACCACGCCCGAAGTCGTCAGTGAACCCTGACGAGGCCGTCGCGCTCGGTGCGGCAGTCCAAGGAGCAGTGATTGCTGGCAATACGGATGATTTTCTGTTACTTGATGTTACTCCCAAAAGCCTCGGAATCGAGGTTAAAGGAGGGCTGTTCGAACCGCTGATCAAACGAAACACAACGATTCCAACAAAAGCCTCGAAAACCTACACGACGACAAAGGAAAACCAATCCTCGGTTCAGATCCGCGTGTTCCAAGGCGAGAAGCGTATCGCTGAACAGAACGAACTCTTGGGTGCGTTCGAACTAACCGGAATTCCACCCGAAGAAGCGGGAACTCCGGAAATCGTCGTGGAGTTCGCCATCGACTCCGACGGGATCGTCAACGTCTCTGCTACAGATGCAAACACGGGGAGCGTCGAATCGATCAGTATCGAAGGCGAAACAGGCTACACCGAACAGGAGATCGAAGAGATGAAAAAACAAACACGGATCAACATCTCACCGATAGCAGATCCGCTCAAAGAGTAGGTAGCGTCCGATTCCTAGGTTTCGATTCAACGCTCGAACCCGATAACGGAGGCAGTTTATACTGTGGATTCGTCAGTGGCGCAACGCTGTTGGCCAAACTGAGGACTGCCAAGACGTCCGACACATGTACCAGAATTTATGTATTCTCTCGAACTATTTCGCAATCGATATTATTGTCTGTAACATTCCGTCTGTATGCAACCGAGCAGGCGACGAGTTCTCAGCGGTGGATTACTTGCGGCGGTATCTTCGTTTTCGGGGTGTGTCGGCGACTATATTCCAGAAGGACAAGGGACTCAGGATCAGTCGACCGAGAGTTCCGAAGAAGATGAAGAAGGACAAAAT
Source organism: Halohasta sp. A2 (assembly GCF_056175805.1). NCBI lineage: Archaea > Methanobacteriati > Methanobacteriota > Halobacteria > Halobacteriales > Haloferacaceae > Halohasta > Halohasta sp. A2. The sequence goes on from NZ_JAQFWV010000033.1 coordinate 1,880, forward strand.
GATGAAGAAGGACAAAACGGTGAAGAGACGACGACCGAGGATGACGCAGAACGGACGTCGAGCGAGATTATCGCGGATCGGACCGAGAAGGTCGTCTCCTATATCGATTGGCTCAACGCTGACTACGCCGAAGCCCGAGCCAGCTATCGCTCTGATTTGAATACGGCGATCGAACACATCGGAGAAATCCACGAACGTTCACCTGAGGAGATAACGAGCTCCGAACTCGAAACCGGCTCGGCGTTACTTCGAGACGTGAGTGAGACGGCCAAGTCCGAATTCAGCGAACAGTATGGTTCGTGGTACGGGTTTTCGACCGTCGCCGACAGGCTCGAAACGGACGTGCAGGACGATCTCGACAAAGGCGAGTACGAGCTTGCCGGTGATACTGTCGAAGACATCGACCATTCGGTTCGAGAACAGCTCCGCAACTCGGCAGTCTCGTTTTGGTTCCCCAGATACATTGTGTTTCGGCGTCCGTATCGTTACTTCATTTCGGGAGATCGGTCCGAGACAGAGAAAATATTCGAACTCGTTTGGTCGACGGAAGCCGCCGACGGTGGGTTGTTTGCGACGCCAGAACGGATGAATATCGGCCAATATCCGATGGGTCAATCACAATCGACCGATGTGTTCGATACAGGGCTTCAATCGGTCGACGATCGAGAGACGGATCTCTTCGACCGGTCGGCGTGGCTCACGACCGACACCGAACCAACAACCGAACTCCATCTGAACGTTATCGACTATGCCCTCGAGGACGACGAGTATCCCGACGAGTTCCTTTCGGAGTCCTACAGTGAGTCAGCGATCGATGATCTTCCAATTCCGGACTTCAACGAACCCCCGAAACTGTCGATATATATATACAGGGCTTTGAGAATGCCGAAACTGCAGAAGCCGCGATGGAAGCAATCGAAGAGAAAGCCAAAACTGACGGTGAAACGGAACATTACGGAGAGCGGTACAACAAACTGTATTTCTTCGATTCCGACATAGGCGAGACCTTCTACGCTGATGTTCGTCACATCGAGAACTACGTCATTGCTGTCGACGTCAACGAAACGCAGTGGTCAAATCGGTCGACCGAAGGTCTCTCCGACGACGAGACGCGATCCGAGCGATTTCTTCAAGATACGTGGCTCGACACCGAATCGAACGTGGAAGAAGACGAATAAACGGCGGATGAAAACGACGAACAAGAAGGGAACTGAAAACAATCAGGATGGGTTAGCAACGAATCAGCCCTACACAGAACGGGTATATTTGTCGGAAAATTGACTGCTGATCACACTGTTGCGGCCGCTTCAATGAACGCCACGGTTTGCTCAGGCGTCTCGACGCGCTCGATCCACGGTAGGTCGTGGGTTCGGAGCCCAGCCACGGGCCGGTCGTAAACGTGAGCGAACCCGATCTCCGAGAGCGTCCCACCGCTTCCACCGATCGCGATCACTGCCTCGCCGTTGAGTGGGACCAGCACATTCCGAGCGTGGCCCATCCCGGTCGCGATCGGCGTGGTCACGTACTCGTTGGCCGCCGAGATATCGTCGACCGGCAAAATTCCGATTGTCTCGCCGCCTGCTTCGGTCGCGCCGCGGCAGACCGCTTCCATCACGCCGCCCATCCCGCCACAGACGACGGTGTGGCCCCGCTCGGCCAGCAGTCTACCCACCAGTTCGACGTCGGCTCTGGTCGACTCGTCGAGCGGGGAGCCGCTTCCGATCACGCTGACTCGCATATCCAGAGGTCGAGTGGGCGATCCGATATGCGTATCGATGGTCGGCAATCCATATCGGCGATCGATGGAACAGATCTGTGATCGACCACTCCGAGTCAGTGGGAATCCGGCGGCCATTAATAAACCCGTGCGCTAAGTATTCATGTATGCCAACAGTCGTAGCAAGCGCGGATGCGATGATTCGGACGGAAACGCTTCAGTCGGTCCTCGGTGGGGAGGCGACGGTGATTGCGGCCGAACTGGAGTCGGTCGACGACATCATCGAAGCCGCTGCGGATGCGAGCGGGCTCGTAGTCGACGTCAACACCCCGGTGCCGACAGAGGTCTTCGAGCAGTGCGACGAACTCCAAGTCGTTGCCCGCGCGGGCGTGGGCGTCGACCTGATCGATTTTTCGGCTGCGGTCGACCACGGCGTGACGGTCGTCAACGTTCCGGACTACTGTACCGAGGAGGTTTCGACCCACGCGGTCTCGCTACTGTTGGCCGGTGTGCGGCGGCTCAACAGATACGACCGAACAATTGAAACCGGACGCTGGGACTGGACCGACGGCCAGCCGATCCACCGGCTGACCGATTCGACGGTCGGCTTTCTGTCGTTCGGCGGGCTTGCCAAACGAACCGCCGAAAAGCTCTCGGGGTTCGACTGTCGGCTCGTCGCGGCCGACCCCTACGTCGACGCCGAGGCGATGGCCGACTACGGTGTCGAGAAGGTCCCGTTCGACGAACTGTTCGAGGAGGCCGACCACATCTCGATTCACGCGCCGTTGACCGACGAAACCCACCACCTGTTCGATCGCGAGGCTTTCAAGCGCATGAGCGACACCGGGGTGCTGGTCAACGTCGGCCGCGGACCAATCGTCGACGAGGAGGCGCTCGTGTGGGCCCTGGACAACGGTGAGATCGCGGCGGCTGGACTCGACGTGCTCGAAGACGAACCACCCGAAAACTCGCCGCTGACCGACCGCGATGACGTGATTCTCACGCCGCATGCCGCGTTCTACTCGGAAGAGTCGCTGACCGAACTCAACGAACACATGGCAAACGACATTCTGGCGGTCTTCGCGGGCGAGAAACCCGACGGCTACGTCGACCCCGAGGCCGACTGGCTGTAGTCGGTCGCGCCGAGCGATTGGGTAACGTTTAGAACGGATCGCCCCGCATCTCCGACCATGACAGTAAGTGACTGGGGCGACTGGCTCCCAAAGGCAGTCGAAGCTGCTGACCCCGAAACGGTCGCGGTCTGGTATCTCGGCTGTAACGGCTTCGTACTCAAGGCAAGTGCGGGAACGACGCTCTGGATCGACCCATACGTGGGCCTCGGCGACCCGCCGCGAACGATCCGGATGGTCCCGGTGCCGTTCGATCCCGAAGACGTCACCGAGGAGGCCGTCGACGCCCTCTTGGCGACTCACGAACACACCGACCACACCCACGGCCCGAGCCAGGGACCAATCCTCGAAAACACGGGCGTGGACTTCTATGCGCCCGACGACAGCCTCGCGGTCGCCTTCGAGGATGAGGAGTGGCTGGAGAACTACGATGTCACGGAAGCGCAGTTCAACGAGGTCACCGAGGGCGACACCATCGAAATCGGCGAGTTCGAGATCGATGTGGTCGAAACCGAGGACTCGGATTCGACCCACCCCGTCGGCTACGTGATCCAGCACGACTCGGGGACGATCTTCCACGCGGGTGACAGCAAGCCGTCGAGTAACTTCGCCGATCTCGGCGAGCAGTACGACATCGATCTTGGCATACTCGCCTTTGGTGCGATCGGCAACATTCCCGACAAGGAAACCCGCGAGCCAGTCCGAACCAAATGGTACGCGACCGAAAACGAGACGGTCAAATCCGCCTCCGATCTCCAGGTCGACCGCCTGCTGCCGAGCCACTGGGACATGTGGAAAGGTATGACTGCCGACCCAACCGCGCTCCACCACCACGCGCAGTCCTACGAATACCCACAGCGGCTCGAAATCGTCGAGATCGGCGACCGCGTCGACCTATAAACCCGTACACCCCGGGTTCTGGCCGGTGCGTCCGCCCATACAGCACATACTATGCGAGCTACAGTTGTGTCCTAGTGTGGAAACTGGACGAATAATTTATTATATTTGCTATAGCGAAACACTTTCTAACAGAATAGTGTTTTAAGAAAATGAACGGCCATTTTAAGTATCTTGCTTCTGTATGTCATACTGTAGCAAACGCAGGCAGGGTTCGCAGTCACCCGCCTTCAGGACTGTAGGAGGAGTACCCATGACAACAGATTACAACTTTCCCACGTGGTTTTGGGATCCGGAGACGACAGATGAAGACCGACACGTCTGGATGACACAGGACCGCTGTCGACGACAAGCGCTTCGACAGGACACGCCGTATGCGCGAGCCGTCCGCAAGCAACGCAAGCGCATCAAGCGCCGCCAGCAGGCCCGTTCGGGAACCGTCGACGTCGCGGACTACTGTTGAGTCACCCCACCAGTAAGACGGTGAACTTTTAATCAGGAGCATTCCTCACCGTCGGGTGCGTATCAATCTCGAAAACCAGCCCGTATCATTTAAGATGCTGGTGTGAAACACCCTCTCATGAGCCAGGGGTCAGACCTAAACGAGACCGTGACAGTCTCAAACGACGGGGTCACCGTCGAAAAGACTGTTACAGCAGACGAGTTCCCCGTTCCAGCGGTCGTCTTCCAGATGGAGTCGACCGGTTCGGAGCCGGCGCACGTTCGGTTGACCGACCGGATTCCCGAGTCGTTCCCGATGGAGCGGGTTGGTTTCCATCCGGAGTTCGAGAGCGACCGGTGGACGGCCTACAAGGACCACCGCGTCGAGTTCGAACGCGACCTCGCTGCTGGCGAGTCGGTCAAAACCGTCTACGGGATTCGAACCGACGACGTCGAGGACCTCGCGTCGTTTCTCACTGAACCGACAGTAAAGGAGCTGTCGGCCAAAGAACAGCAGGAGGCCGCCGACATTGAGGGCGTTCTCGGCCCTGACAACAGCCAGCTCGTCCGGGACGTGCTTTCGGGCGAGCGCACCTCGCTGCCGGGCGTCGACGGACCCCAGCCGGTGGCCGACCCGCTTGCGTCGACCGACTCGGATCCACTCGCTGGCGCAATCGACGAGCCAGTCGATGCAGACGCAGACACAGAGACAGAAGCGGACGAAGACGTGGGCACAGCGTTAGAGGCACAAGCGGATACGGATGTAGGCACGGACGCAGATGCGGAGACAGACGGAGATACGGACACAGACGGAGACGCGGACGACCGAGAGCAACAAATAAAAACGGTCGACGCCGAACCGGACGCCGAAGATCCGGTCGAGACCGCCGGCGTCACCGAGGGCGGCGAAGACGATGATGGCTCGTCGACCGATCAGCCACGAGACGTTACCGACAACCTCGAACCAGCAGTCACGGCCTCGCCCGCGGTCGACGGCGAGCCAGCGGCTGAGGACGGCTCGTCAGTTGTCGCAGTCCAGGGCGGCATTGCCGCGGTACTCGCCGCCGAACTTCGCAACGATAACGTCTCGGAGGAGGACCGTGCGCTGCTGGAACGGGAGCTCGGCTCGGGTGTCCCCCGAAGCGTCGAGGTCCGACTCAGCCGAGTGCAATCGCAGGTCGAGGATCTATCGGCCTACAGTGACGCGCTCGAAGCATTTATCGACGAGCACGGCACTGCCGTCGAGATCTTCAACGGTCTGCGCTCGGATATCAGCGATCTGTCGGCCGAGCTCGACGAGATCAGCGTCGACCTCGATTCGGCGGCTGCCGAGCGAGCCGACCTCAGCTCGGAAGTCACCAACGTCCGAACCGGCATCAACACCGTCGAGCGCGACCTCGAAGCGCTCGACGAGCGGGTTGCCGACACTGAAGACACCGTCTACGAACTCTCCAATGAGTTCGAAGCGAGCAACACCACCGCCGACGAGGTCGACGCGCGCGTAGACGATCTCGATTCGGCGGTCTCGGCGCTCTCAGAGGAGGTCGACAGTGCGGTCGAGACGGCCACGAGCGCCGAATCCGACGCCGCCGAGGCGACCGATGCGGTCGCGGATCTCGACGGGGACATCGACAAGGCCTTCGAGGATCTCAGGGAGCTCGGCAGCACGGTAGACGAACTCGCCGAGTCGGTCTCGGGTCTCGACAGTGATCTCAGCGATGTCGACGACGAGTTGGTCGACGTCCACGACGAACTCGAAGGCCTCGACGATTCGATTCGGACGGCCAAACGACGGCTTCGCTCCGATCTCGCCGACCTCCGCGAGCGCCTCGACGATCTCAGCGATCTCGATTCGAAGGCCGATACGGGCGAGGTCGACGCGGTCGCCGACCGTGTCGACGAGTTGGCCGCCGAAATCAAGGCGCTCGAACAGTTCCGCAAGCAACTCAGCAGTGCGTTCGGTGGCGTCGGTGGCGGAATGGGTGGCGCGAACGGTTCCGACGGAAGCGGTGACGAACCCAGTGAAGACGACTGAGCAGGCTACGCGCCCCACGTGACTGAGGCAATCGAAGAATGACGGTTTGACTGGGGCACTCTCACACGACGCCCAGAGTGCCAGTCGCTGACGTAGTACGGCCGAAACGGAATCTGTTTACGAGGCGCTTGCGACACTCCGACAATGAGCCGAACGGTTCCGGTAGCGGTTCCCAGAAAGGGTCGACCCCTTGAGGCAGTGCTCGAACGACTCGCCTCGGTCGCAGACTGCGAGGCGCTCGCCGACTCGGTGAGTTCGACGCTTCGCTACGAGAAGGCGATCACGAAAGGCACCACCGAACCCGAACATGGCCCCTACGAACGGCTCGCCGAGTACAGCGATCCTCATGATCCAGCCGCCCCCGAGTACACCCTGCTGCGCGACAGCCGCGATGGCTTTCCGCGGCGCGTGGTGTTCGACAGCGCGACCATCGACCTCGGCGGGACGAAACTCCAACTCATCGGCCGCGAAGAGCCGTTTCGCGCGCTGCGAACCCACGAGTTCGCCCTCGGCTTCGACAGCGCCGACCTGGTTCTCGAAGAGGTGGTCGAACTCCACGCCGAGGGGTTGGGCTCGCTCGCCGAGATCAACCGCCGGATCAACCCCCGAGACACCGACGTTCGGGTGGTCACGGGTCTCGGCGATACGGTGTACCACTCGCTGATGGCGACTCCGGAACTACTCGACAGCCAGGCGCTCGACCGAGCGTTCGTCGACGACTACACCGGTCCGCTCTGTATCTCGCCGCGCTACGAACGACTCATTGAGGCGGTTCTCGGCACCGAGTGTGTCGACGGAATCGAGTTCGTCTATCCGAGCGAAGACAACGACGAAGAGGAGGCCGCGATCGCCGACAGTGGCCTCGGTATTTATTTGACGCTGACAGGCTCGACCGCCCGCGAGTACGGCCTCCTGGTCGGCGAGCACCTGTTCCCCAGCGAAACCGTCCTGATGGAAAACGAGTCGGAAGCCAACGAAACGGTCGACGATATAAAAACACGTCTGAGCGAGTCGGTCGACGACACCGAGCTTCGAGTCGTCTGATCTCAATCGGGGTGGTGGATCGATTAGCTCGATCCGAACAGTTCGGGCGCGACGTCGGCCGACACGTGTTCGATACCTGTCGAAGGTGCTGGCTCGGCCGTCGACCGTTCGTCTGCGTCTGTTTCGGCAGTCACTGCTGTTGATCGCTCAGTCATCAGCGTGAGCGATCCCCTGGGTTGAGATGTCCGTGTCTCCGTCCTCGTCAGCGAAGGGGTACCACGACTGTTTGGCGTCGGTGAGACACGGGTCCTCGTAGCTCGTCTCTTCAGGTTCGCTGAGTTCGATCAGCGGCTCGTCGCCGGTCGCCGCCACCCACTCGCGGAACGTCTGGCCCTCGAAACGATGGGCTGCGAAGGCTTCGACGAGGTTCTTGAGCGCGCCGGGGACCTCGTCGGCCGGCACGCGTTGGCGGATCCAGTCCACAAAGGAGGGCTCTTCGCCGATCCCCCCGCCGACACCGATGTCGAGCGCCTCGACCATTTCTCCGTTTTTGCGGCCGCGCATGCCGATCAGGCCGATGTCCGCGGTGTTCGCCTGGCCACAGTCGGCCGTACAGCCCGAAAAGTGGATTTTGAGTTGATCGACGTCATCTGGGAGGTCCACGTTGTCCCGAAGCCAGCGCAGCATCGCGGCCATCCGCGTTTTGGTTTCGGCCAACGCAAGCGAGCAGAATTCGGTGCCTGTGCAGGCCATCGCTCCACGAACGAACGGGTTTGGTTCGGGTTTGTGTTTGTGCAACAGGGGTTTTCGGAGCAGTTCGTCGACTCGGTCTGGGTCGACGTCTACGATGATCGGGTTCTGGCGGCGCGTCAGTCGGATCTCGCCCGAGCCGTACTCGTCGGCCAGATCCGCCAGTCGGATCACTTCGGGCGCTTCCATCCGCCCGACGGCGACGTTGATACCGACGTAGTAGTTGCCGTCGTTTTGCTCGTGAACGCCGAGGTAGTCGAATTTGCCCTCGTCGGTGTTGCAGCCCGCGTTGTAGGTGTACTCCTCGCGCATGTCTGTGCCGCCGGTTTTCAGCTCCCAGTCGACGTACTCGTCTTGGAGTTTCTCGCGGATCCACTCGGTGCCGTGATCGTCGACAAAGAAGCGAGCGCGGTTCTTCGAGCGAACCGAGCGGTCACCGTGATCGTGGTAGAGCTCGACGAACGCACGGACGACGTCGACCGCGCGGTCGGGTTCGACGAACACGTCGAGTGCGCGAGCGACCCGTGGTTGGTGGCCGCCGAGTCCGCCGCCAACCCGGACGTTGAATCCCAGAACCTCCTCGTCATCGATCTCCTTCGTGGCGGGTTCGAGCCCGATGTCGTTAATCGAGTCTTGTGCGCCGCCCTCGGGCGTCCCCGTTATGGAAATGTTGAACTTCCGGGGCATGTTGCACAGCGCGTTGTCGTCGCGGATCTCCGACTGGAATCGCTCTAGAATCGGCAGCGTATCGATGATCTCGTCTTTCGCTTTGCCCGCGACTGGACAACCCGAGATGTTGCGCATCGTATCGCCGCCCGCAGAGCGCGTCGTGACGCCTGCGGCTTCGAGTGTTTCCCAGACCTTCGGGACGTCTTCGAGCTTGATCCAGTGGAGTTGGACCGACTGGCGCGTCGTGAAGTCGATCCAGCCGTTGCCGAACTCGGGGTTCGACACTGGCCCAACCGCGTAGTCGCGGGCGACCTCGCCGATCGCACGAAGCTGGCCGGGTTCGAGTCGACCGTTGCAGTTGGTCAGCCGCATCATGAAGTAGCTTTCTTGGCCCGAGCGGTGGTGGAAGACGCCCCAGAACTTGAATCGGGTAAACCATTCGTCGCGTTCGTCCTCGGGAATCGAGTCGAACCCCTCTTCGGCGAACTCAAGGAGCTTTTCGCGGACCTTGTCGCCGTACAACTCCTGTTTGTACGTCTCTTTTTTGTGTACCATTATGCACGGCCCTCCATGGTAGATTTCAACTCTTGTGTGTTTTCAGTGTTTGAATGCTTGGTTGTCATGGCTATTACTACGTACATTAGCATAAAAGGCTGGCCATTTAATAAATACACAAATAATGGGCGAAAACAGACGGACTCTAATCCGCGTTCTCACGGCGACTATATTTCCTCACCTGAGGTTCGAATTTTTCTATTGCAAACATATGTATCGTGGATATGTGGGTGATCGAATTTGTGGCGCCTGTGTCGACAGGCCACAACTTTACTCACCGATTTCTACGAACGGCCCCGGTCCATCAGGATTGTACATGTCGCCTCTTTTCAACTCTTCACGCGTGCGGGCCTGTGTGTGCATTCGTTAAAAAATTGCGCGCAAAAACCAAACAAAACATGAACACCGAAACAATTATGCCGCTAATTGTCTCACTATAAATCGAAAAACCGCAAATCAATGTCGACTACTATACGCTCTCCGACCAACGGGACAGGGGTACGCACACAGCGCGGATCGACGGCCAGCCAGCCCGGAAGGCGTCGACCCACCTGCGAGCGGAGGGACCAATGAGCGGCTGGACGCCGACGACGTGCATGCGGTGTGCAGTCGGCTGCGGCCACCTCCAGAAAGGCGTCGACAACGGCTACGGGCTCGACACCGTTCGCGGCGACGCCACCCATCCGGTCAACCGCGGGCTGGCCTGCCAGCGCGGCGTCAGCGAGACGGCCGACCCGAACGGCGAGTGGCTCACCCGCCCGCTCATCCGCAAGGACGGCGAACTGGTTGCGACGAGCTGGGATATCGCCATCGAGGCCGTCGTCTCGCGGTTCCGCGCCGCGCTCGACGAAAGCCCCGACGGCGTGGCCGTTCTCGGCAGCGGTCAGCAGACCAACGAGGCTGCCTACGCGCTCGGCAAACTCGCCCGCGGCGGGTTCGGCACCCGGTATTACGACGCTAACACGACGCTCTGTATGGCCTCGGCGGTCACCGCCTACTACCAGGCGTTCGGCAGCGACGCCCCGCCGCCGACGTACGATGACATCCCGGAAGCGAACACCCACCTCATCTGGGGGGCTAATCCGACCGCCGCCCATCCCGTGATGTACCGCTGGATCGCCGACAGCGCGAGCGACGACGACTCGCAACTCATCGTCGTCGACCCTGTCGAGAGCGAAACGGTGGATGACGCCGACCGACACGTCCAACTCGAACCGGGCACCGACCTAGCGTTCGCCCGGGCGCTGTTGGCCCAGATCGTCGAGTCAGATGCACTAAATCACGACTTTATCGAGTCGTCGACCGAGGGATTCGACGCGCTCATCGAGGCGTTGCCGGACGTCGCAACCGCCGCCGAAACCGCCGGCGTTTCGGTCGAAACCGTCGAAGTAGTCGCCAACGCACTGGACGATCCGACGCTGATCTACTGGGGCATGGGCGTCAACCAGAGCGTCCAAGGCACCGCGACCGCCCGAGCCCTCATAGACCTCTGTCTGGCGACCGGCAACCTCGAACCAGGTAGTGGTCCTTTCTCGCTCACTGGCCAGGCCAACTCGATGGGGACGCGCATCTGTTCGTCGAAAGGAACCTGGCCGGGCCACCGCTCGTTCACCGACGCCGACCACCGCGCGACAGTCGCCGAGACGTGGGACGTGCCGGTGAGTCGACTGCCGAACGATCCAGGTCCGGGACCGGTCGGCATCGTCGAAGCACTCGACGGCGGCGAACCCGAGGCCTGTTGGACCATCGCGACCAACCCGGTCGCGGGCATGCCCGACGCCGACCGGGTTCGCGAGATTCTCGACGAGACGTTCCTCGTCGTGCAGGACGCCTTCCACACCGAGACCGTCGAACTGGCCGACGTGGTGTTGCCGGCGGCGACGTGGGGCGAATCCGAGGGGACGGTGACAAACATGGAACGAAACGTCTCGCGGGTTCGCGCGGCCACCGACACCCCACCAAAGGTCTGGCAGGATATCGATATCATCGCAACTATCGGTCGACAGCTCTGTCCCGGCCTCTTTGATTCGTTGCCGGTCGATCCTTCTGCGGTGTTCGACGAGTTCCGCGACCTCACCGCCGGAACGGCCGCGGATCTCTCGGGGATCTCCTACGACCGTCTCGATGCCGAACTCGCGGTTCGCTGGCCCGCGCCCGACGCCGAGACGGCCGGAGGCTACCGCTATTACGCCGAGTCGGGCTGGACGTTTCCGACGCCTTCGGGACGCGCACGATTTTCGACCGGCACCCACGGTGGGCTCGCCGAACCGGTCGACGACGAGTACCCACTCACGCTGACGACCGGCCGAACCCCCGATGCCTACAATACGGGCGTTCGAACCCGTGGTTCCGAAACCACCGAGTTGCCCGTCGCCCGGCTCCACCCCGAGACCGCCATTGAGTATGGCGAGTCGTTGGATCGCGGCCGCACGGTGATCGCCTCGCGACGTGGTTCGGTCGAGGTGTCGGTCCAGCCCGACGAGGGGGTTCCGACCGGACTCGTCTGGTTGCCGATCCACCATCCGGCCGTCAACGTGTTGACCCTGCCAGTGGTCGACCCCGAGTCCGATGAACCCAACTTCAAACAGTGTGCAATCGACCTCCGTCCCTCGTCGCCGTCGAACCCGCTGACCGATCAAGCGACGACGTTCGCCACCGAACCGACGGCCCCGGCCGACAGTTCCTCGCCCCCATCCTAACCAGTAGTTGCCGAATCAAATTCTGCTCCGCGTAAACTGAGCTGTTGCGTTCAAAACACACGATATCGCAGTAGATTACGCTGTGACGAATTCACTCAGAAAGCGAGGGAACGCCGCGTCGGCGGCGTTCCCGAGCGATGTCTCTAGAAAAAAGGGTATACTCACCGGTCATCCCGGTCGGATCTGAGTGTGTCCTCAACCGTAGTCTGTCAAGAGAACGAATCTGCGGAAGATCCGTGTCGAGATCTGAGGTGTCTTTGGAATTCTTCCAGCCGAGAGTAAGAGGTTAGCTAGCACCCAGAGATTGTACAGCGAAACCGCGAACAGAAAATAGAACAACCGCACTGAAAACGTCGGCGACGACGTTCTTGGGAGGAAATCACCGATCTGTCGATACGAGGTTTCGATCCCCCAGCGGCGGCGGAACGCCGCCGCGTACGCTTTCGCTGTCGAAGCATCTACGTCTAAACTCGTCACGAACCAGACGTGCTCATCTTCGTCCGTACGGTGTGGAACCGCAAAGACTGTGACATCTACTGACGCCGTTGGGTTGCGGTTTCGCTGCATCGTGTACTCGTCAGCGACCGTCTCAGCGCTGGCGCTGAGGCGGTCTTTCATCCCACTACTCGGTCGTGCACGCACGATATAATCGACACCCAGCTGCTCTAACTCCGCTACGACGTGGACTTGATAGAATCCACGATCCAGGTAGACGTGCCGAATTGAGACGTACTGTTGTGCGGTTTTGAGTAAGGAGCGAACGGCTTCGCGCTTGGCGCGAAAGCCGGTTGCATCCATCGGCACCACCTCAAGCGTAAACCGCGTGTGTGGTGCAACAATGCACAGCGTTGCGAAGCAAAATGCTCTGTTCGTTCCTAGATCAGGATATGTCGTTATCACGTGGTCAGTGTCAGCAGATCCGTAGAACCGCCACTCGTGAAGATCGATGGCAACATCGACGAACGCAGGAATTCGACGCTGCGATCGAAGGACTTCGAACAATCGGTCACGGACGCCATCGAACTGGTCGTCGATGGCGTCCGTTGAGAGGTTTCATAAGTGATACAAGAGTGATTTAGCGAGTGGGTTCCGAGCAGTGGACGTGGAGTGGTCAGCGTAACTTTTGAATATCGGTGAGGAACTTTTTGATCCAACCATTCGCAAATCCAAGACGTTGAGAGAGATCTAAGAATGTGTCAGTGACAAACTGTTTGAAATGCTCTTGATTCTCGAAGATTTGTGGTGAAATCTTTCGTTTGAGGCTCTTCCAGATCGGCTCAATGGCATTGAACATCGGTGAATACGGCGGGAGAAAGACGAACTCGATGCCGAGTTCGTCTGCGCGTTTCTGAGTGAGTTTCGCATGGTGTCCGCCGTCGTTGTCGGCCATAAGCAGAATCCGCCCAACCGGATTCTGCTCACGGATCGCCTCCAGTGCGTCACAGATACTTTCTTTTGTCTTCGATTCTCGGAAAATGAGCGCACTTTTCCCGATCAGCGCGTAGAAGCCAAGTGTTTTCCAGGGAACCGCAACCATCGGTTTATCGATTTCTACGGTTCGATCGTACGACCACATCCGTTGAGAGTTCTCAAAGGGCTGTGGCCAAGAAACATCAAAGAATCCGAGAACGAGTGGCTCATCTCCATCGTCTTTCGCGAGCGCTCGCTCAAAGCGCTCGCGAAAGATCTCCTCAGCATCTGGAGATTGTCGCGGATCCATCGGTCGTGGCTTTGCGTACTGCATGCCATCAGCACGCAGAATCCGCGCTAAATGAGCTCGATCATAGCTGATCTGATATCGTTCCCAGAGAAGCTCATCGATCTCTTGGGGCGTCCAAGGTTGACCGTCTTCAAGAAGCGCAAAGAACTCCTCGAACTGCTCTGAGGAGAGCTTCGCGGGTCGGCCGCCCGCGAAGCTCGGACGCAGTCCATCGACTCCGGCTTCGTTCCAAGCTTTGAGCCAGCGCCCACCAGTTGGTTGGGACACACCGACACGTCGTGCAGCTATTTCGTCGGTGTCACCAAAAGAGACGTTTTTGATGAAACAGAGTCGCCGGACGAGACGGGTCTCGTCCGCCTTTTGTGCTTCATTGATCGCGTCATCAAGCTCTTTTTCCGACAGATGTTTCACCAACTTGGTCCGACGAGAAGCCTTCATTAGCGCCTATACGCGCTCCGTAGATTCAAACATAGCGCAGACCACTCCTGGCGGGCTCGCCCGCATACTTTCCCAACGCTTGTTTAGCTAGCCGACGACACTGCTCAACGAAGTCGAGGAGATCGATCTCCATGGGCAGAGTCGAATTCCTCGGCTTCACGTTTCTAACCCGTGATATCAGCCGAATAGATTGCTATTCAACAGAGCAATATCAATATAATCTGTAGTAAATGGGTTACTCACAGAGTGCTTCTGTGGTAAGACCCACCCAAGTCGAAGTGGTTGACAGAGGGTTTCGATACCAATCGATTCTTTAGATCGAGCATGAAAGACGGTGAATAGACTCGCTGCAAACTGATAAGCACAGGTCCGTTTGAGGTTGATCGGTGTCCATATGGCGAGTGTCAGGCCATACCGTGTAGCAGCCCGTTCGAGAAAATCTTCATATTGATTGAGGTCAACTGCTGTGATGGCAATATCACTCGGCGAGACACCGTGTTCAACAAGACCAGCTGCAGTCGCTATTGCGATTCGGGTTTCTTTATGACGGGTTTGACCGACGAGTTCGACGGTTAATCGGTCACTCATCGCCATTCGAAGATCTCCTGTGCCCCAAAAGTCTCAACCGAGCTTTCTGTGGGTAGATGTTGACATATCTTTGGACCACTTTTTTCGCGAAGATAAACGTGAACGTCGACGTTGGTTATCTGGGAGACGAGTCGACACAGATCTGCCATGGGGGCGGTGAACATACTTGTCCCAGTCACAGACAACGTCTCGATATCAGGATAGACCAGTCTCCAAATTGACTGGTCTGTACGTAGTACACGCATTGCACGACACAGAAGACTTGTTTTCGAGACCGCTTGAGTGGGGTGAGTATCATTATTCGAAGACAACCGACGTTGGAGATCACTATGGAGATGTGACACACCAGCTAGTATATCGAGAGTATCTTCTGTCAATGGGACACTTTGGTCATCAAGCAGTAAAGCGAGTGCCTCCATTCGACTTGGGTGAAACCCCGTCACCAACTCAAGTTCACTTCTAGTCCGTTCGAGACGTTCGATGTGCTTCTCAAGAGGTGTTCCGAGGACAGCACCGAGATTATCATAGACTGGTGTGTCTGTCTCTCTGATCACTTCCTCGATGAGCACCAAACGATCGACACGATCTAACGCCGTCGAAGTCGATGTTCGTGCGCCACTTAGGCCTCCAGCAAGTTCACCAATCCGACGGAACGCAAAATTACTTTTAGGCCACTGTTGTTTTCGCAGATGTTCTTCAAGATTCCGCTGGTGGAGATCGGTAGGTGTGACAACTAGATGGCGCGGTGTTGTTGCACGAGCAGTATCTTTCCAGAGATGATCAAGGTCACCAATGTGGGTTTCAAATGGGAGATTATTATTCTCCAAATCTTGTATACTTCGGTGAGGTTGCATATGGTGTAGAATATATTGACTGAAGGGTGCCAGTATATTGTAGATGTATAAACAAGATAGATACTTAATAATATGGGAATAATATACCAACTATTTAGATTTTGAAGTTAAAAGGATAATATCATACGCTGTAATTAATCAATTCTGATTATTCGCTTCAACAATTGGATGACACTCACAGCAAACGGTCATAAGATTGTCTAACGCGTTGGCTTCTGCATATGAGAGACCTGCCTGTTGACATTCCCTGAAAGGACGGATATGGTGGACTGCAAGGTCAGACCCGAACAAAACATAGTGTTCATCACGCGTAAGCCCACACCGTTGACACATCTGATCGTCGGCTTGTATCGCAACTTCACGTTGTTCTGGCCAGTCTGCTCCGTAGTAGTAACCACATTTACCATGTATGTACCGTGGATGGTTCTCCCCACTCCAGTCACGCCGTTCAAGGCCAGCCGCATCAATAGCTTCAATCCAACTACCGAAGTGTCGAACGATGGTAGTGATCCCAAATCGGTTATCCAACTCCCTCCATTTAGTCACAGACGGTGTCTGACCAAGATCCTCAGCGACAGTCTGCAGTTGGTCAATTATTTCCTCAGGAGTTACACTTGACCGTTCATTAATGTCATAGCCAGCGGCTCTGAGGGCATCGTTCCATGATCCGAATACACACGTGTAGGGATACACACTTGGGTAGGTAGGATAATCTTGGAGATCATCATACATTGGAGTCCGTCCTAATTCATCACCAAGTGTTTGGAGCTTCTCAAGAAGATACTCTTTGTTGACCCGTGGCTTGAACTCAACAGGAAGAGAGGCTGCTCGAAGTGCATCAGTGAACGAGCCGAAGATCGTTCGTAGACTCCAGGAGAGAATGTATCTTCACGACTCTGTAGTTCCTCATAACGAGGTGGACGACCCAATTCAGTTGCGAGCGTAGTGAGTTCATCAACGAGTTCATCAGCTCTAATATTGTGTCGAAGTGTCGGAGTGAATCCTGACACACGAAGGGCACCATTCCATGAGCCAAACGCTTGTTTGTATGGAAACAACGAAGGTGTGGCTGAATCATTTTTGAGATCTTCTTGTGTTGGCACAGCATCGAGGCGCTCAGAGAGATCTTGTAGTTGGTTGATAAGATACGTTTGATCGTAGTTTTTTTCTTCGTTGATTTTGAGATCTTCTTGTGTTGGCACAGCATCGAGGCGCTCAGAGAGATCTTGTAGTTGGTTGATAAGATACGTTTGATCGTAGTTTTTTTCTTCGTTGATTTTGAGATCGCACTGTTCTAGAGTTTCATTCCAACCACCGAAACGCCGAACATAGGTATTGAGGCCCATAGTAAATGTCGAGTCAGTATTGACTTCGGCGGCGGTCGGAGTCCGTCCAAGATGGGCGGCAAATTTCTGTATCGATTCAATTAACTCTTGATCTGAGTATTTTTTGGGCATAGTTATTTTTTAAAGACTATGTCGACTTACTGAGCACGTGCTCTCGGTGGAACGCGACACAGCCAGCCATCTCAGAAAATAAATGAATCTAAGAGACTTTTCTTTTCAACCAATATAATTTTGAGTTAGCATTTATTCCATCATAATGATATTTGTGTGAGCAATCACGGGCGGAAGCAGGGGCTTGCCCCTGACCCGACCGGCGGCTTGCCGCCGCACCCGACTCGTCGGGCCTTGACGAGAAGGCGGTAGCGGTCAGGATTGTCAAGGAAAGGCACGCTGGCGTGTACGTGGTCGCTTCAGCGACCCCTATCGCGCGGTGCGCAGCGATATGTCGCTGAGCGACCGCCAGCGTGCTGGCTTCCTTGACTATGGCACTACAGCGTCTACTGCGTCGACGGTTCTGTCTCCGCCTCCGCTCCCACCAACGTCTCTTCGTCCACACTCACTCCCACCCGTTACGCTCTCATGCTCGCTCCCCCCACCGCCATCTCCATCTCCCACTCCCCCGCCGACTTTTCTGTATCCGGGGTGAGTTAGTAAACAGCCGAGATATCTCACAGAAGTCCAACTCGCCACCCTGCGTATACAGGCCACCCACCTGTTCACTACCTCAACACCCTACCTCGACACAAACCCGCCATTCACTGATCATCACGACAGACGACTACCCCACGAAAAACGACCTCAGGCCGCAAGGCCTCGACGACAGTCGACCGTTCCTCGCTTGAGAGTCACTGCATACAGGTGTGCGCCGTAGGCCCCAACCGATTTCGCTGTCACCAACTTCGTGTGCGATGAATCGACCTCGGTCGAGAACGCACGCGCTGTACGTTGCTGTGGCTGTACGGGGTGGTCGCGGTACTGGGTTGAGCGGGGCGGTCGACGCTGCGAGTTGCGAGTCGCTGGGCGTGTGCTGATCGAGAGGCGTCGAGCGAGATCGCCGGATCAGCTCAACAACCCAGGTACTCGCCGCAGCTTGCACAGAAGTCCTCGACGAGGATGACGTTGCCGATGCTGTCGGTATGCGAGCACGAATCGAACCCCCAGTGGCCACACGATTCGCACGCCCCGTAACGTTCGGCATCGAGGGCGATGTTGGCGTGGCGGCAGTTGGCCCCCCGGCGAGTACGAGCAGCCGTCTTGACGGCCGTCCCCATCCGGGGCGAGTAGGCTTCGTTGTGGCCACACTCACACTGGTCGGTATACGGGTTGACGGCGACTGTCTCACCCGCCTCGGTCACGACGACGTACCCAGTGTGGTCAGCGAAGAGAGTGGGCACCGCGAACACCGCGACCACACCATCGACTGCGGGGTGGTTCACTCGGTCGTAGTGGTGATCGGCTTCGAGCTGTTCGACTGCTTCGGTCGCTGCTGAGTCTTGCACAGACATAACACTCCTCGACGCCGGTGAGAAATTGCCTCCTGGCGGAGACGGTGCGGTCGGAACCGGGCCTCGCTGGGATCGCGCCCGGCGAGGCACGAGCCCGGCACGATGGAACGAAGGGGAGCGCAGCGACCGCATTCGCCCCGTCGCTGCAAGGCTGTCGAATGGGGCCGAGTGTCTGTGGATCAAACCAGGGTGCGTCTCGACTGGGAAGGGGCAGCCGATGACTGCCTGACTAGTGGCCGAACGTGTTGTCTGAATCCGGGCCAACCGTTGGCGGCTACCCTCCCCGGCACGCGACGAGTCGACTCCTCTATTCCGACGACTCCATCCCCGTCCACTCTGTCACGTCGACCGCAACATCCACCGGTCTCTGCAAAGCTGAACACGCATATCACAAACCTGAGAAAACAGGGTCAGATCTGGGGCTGACATACTGCCATCGAATGGCCCGTGCCAAGGGGGAGTCAGTAACCACCTCGAACAGCCGGTGAGAGGTGCTGGATATCGCCGTGATCTGAGGGCGTCCGATCAGCGCCGAAACACCGGGCGGGCCACCCGTTCGATACAGGCTGGATTCAAGCTGAAACGAACGTACCTACCAGTCATTGGTTTCGAGTCAGAAGCCAGCCGAAATCAACGCACCTGTGAGCGACCAATCGAGCCACCAATCCAGCGCGAAAAATAGCGCGTTCAGATGCACCTTGAACCGGGCGAAACACCGGGTTGATTGAGCAGGCGAGTCGTGGCGAAATCAACGCCGCCGAAAAACTCGGATTGGCCTGGGGAGATACCGGGAGTTGGCAGGCAACCACGAACCGAGCCGCATCCACGCCGGGGAGTCGGCCCGTACGAACAACCGAGGTGAGTAGCGGGCCAACACTCGGAGCGAAACCCACAGCGTTCCCTACCTCACGGATGTGATAGGTCGGCAAGTGAGGCCACGCCGATCAGCCGATCAAATCAGCCGGGCCATCCCCTAGTGGCCTACACCGAGATCGGGCATCGAACCGGTCGGCCAGGGGGTGCATCGAGTCCAGAGCAACAGGGATCGAGAGCCACCCGGTCGGGCTACCCGAACAGAGGGTGTCGGCCACAGGTCACACCCAACTGAGATAGCACCTGTGTGGGCCACCGGATCGTGGCTTGTGAAGCGAGCAGATTGTGTGGGTGAGAGAGGCAGTTCGTTGGTAGCCAGTCCTGTGGGTGACTGGCTACTCAGATGAAAACCTATCAGTTTCCATAGATAGCCCCATCAGTGGATCAGTTGGATACCAACCGATGCCGAAGTGGGCCGCCACTCGAAGTGTGGAGATTGGCCATGCCCAATCTGACCTCCACAGATCGAGGCGGCTGTTGGCCGAGCCACAACTGGTCCGATGGCCACCCATCCAAACAACTCAGATGGGTACTTGCCCAGCTGGTCATGGGCCACTGGTAAGTCCACCTTGGTGGGGGTCCATCTGACCACACCAGATGGTGTCCAAATGGGACAGGCCAGTATCATCCTTCTGATGGATTTATCAGTGGGTCTAAATCCCAGCTATTTACCCAACGTAGGGGGGGCCTCAACCTTATTCTAGACGGTCGACCCCAAATTGGGGGGTAGATGGGGGGATAGAGACACCCCTTGAAATAAAGTCGGTGCAATAGGAATGAGAAATATTACAATTATTTAGTAATCAGTGTTTCTGGACGCCTATAATGCTGTTTTAAGCAATATACCATTTAAACGTTGGATGTCATATAGATGGAGACACCCCACTGTGTCTGTATCCCCCCTGTCGATACCGACACCCCGACGCCCTCTGGTTATTTTCATGGGTTTGTATGAACCTACCAGAAAAATTACGAAACCAGGGGTTTTGGGTGTCGGTACAGACACCCCGATGCAGTCTGGCGATTTTGGGTTTTCCAGGGGCTGTTTCCTAAACCATACAAAAAATATGGTGTCTCTATCCCCCTATTGATACCGACACCCCGGCGCTGTAGGGCGATTATCAGTGATTAATTGATGGATGTCCAACAAACCCTTGAGAAATAGATTTAGGATTTGTTTAGGGTTAGATTATGGCCGTACGCAAACCAAACTATGCTGTGTATAGAACACACTTGGCGGTGGTAACGAAAAGAAAATGAGGCGATTTACAGAAACTATAGACAAGTTAGTTGTCGAAACCGTCCGGTCAATTCCTAATTACCGATCCAATTATACGCTTGAATGCGTGGTAAAACAAAATTAGAGTAAAAGCTGAATGGCTGAGATCGTGGGCAGAGTTTAGTCTATACTGAGAAGTTTTTCTCCGACATCTGATAATGCTATACCACTAAATCCATCGGTGCGTTCTCCATCAACTGTGTACTTACTTTCAGTGATATCGTATTGGTCTTCAAGGATTGCATTCAGATTCCCTTTAAGGTGGTTTATCCAGACATCTTCACTTAGTTCATCAAGCTGAATCTCATTGATTTTTGCCCATGCTGTGAATGCATTGAACATCCGTTTCTTGTGAGTTTTGAGTTCATCTGGGTTATCTGTCCCCACTTCCACAAACTCGTCGACGAACTGTTTGACTGCATCCCGATCTACGTCGACAGCATCGTCTTCGAGGTCGGGTTCTTCGTATGTCTTGAATCTGGTAAGTTTGTCTTCCTCCTCGTCTTCTTCGGAGTTGTCCTTCCGTTTTTCCAGTTCCTCTTTGACGTGTTCTGGCATCTCTCCTTCCTCGAAGACTACGCTATTATCCACCATGCCCTCATACTCGTATGGGACGTCTGCGATCTCAACATCGGTGTCAGAATCACCCGCTGAGTCGGTGGTTTCTTTCTCTTCTTCATCGTCTTCATTTCGTAAGATATCTCGTACAATATCAAAGTCGTAATTCTCCACAAGATGGTCGACTGTTTCGTGATATTTGCGCGGGCGCAGCGCGTCGAATTTTCCGTACGGTCCTTCCCGTTCTACGATGTCATCTTCGGTGGCGATCCCCTCTCTGAGCGCGTAGTAGATGAGCGCATCATTCGGGATCTGAGCCCGCTTGATTCTGTGGTTTCGTACGTGCTCCCAGAGAACGAATTTTTCCTCGTCAGAGAACTCACCGTATGGGTTATCGTTAGGCCGCTCACCCTCTAAACAAAGGATGGCTGTGGCGGGGTTGTACCATGCATCACGTTTGTGACAATACGCCCCGTCGTCCTCCAGCACACAGAAGTAGTTCTCCGAATCTCCGAAGTGTCCAAGCGGGCTTTTTCCACGGTAGTCTACGTGTAAACCGAACACGTCATGGATGGTTAAATCAAACACGCTTGATGCACTCGCATTATTCCCTCCAGAGTTCCAATCGGCGTCTGGTCGATCACGAATACTGGGGGTGGATGCCCCCCGACCACTGCCTGCTTCAGCTGGCAAGTTGCGAGGTGCGAGCGTCGGCAAGTAGTTCAGGATTGCACCGGTCGGGACGGGTTGATCGCCCCCTGGGAGATCAGTGTATTCGTCGACTCCGAGGAACTGGAAGACACCCTGTTCGTTGAGTCGGTCGACCCATTCACAGTTTTCCATGTCGTCGAGAGTATTGTTCGTTGCCCACATTGCTGGAGCGATCAACTCACCGAGATTGTCGCTCAGGAAGTCGTCAAGGTCGTACTTCAGACCACCAAATCGTGGTAGTGGAATAATGTAGGTATCGAAGGTCCGAGTTGGGGTTCCCTCCTTGGCTTCGATCTCCCATTTCTTCAGATCCTCGTTAGCCTCTCCGCTCTCTGCTTCGCTCTCGACTCCACCGCTCTCACTCCCGCTCACATCCGCACTCTCCACCGAGGTGTTTTCTGCCTCGGGAGAGGCCTCTAGGTCGCCTCGTGCGACTGCATCAAGGTATCGAGCCGTATCAGCCGCCGCTCCGAATCCAGGGCCATACTGACCGATTTTGAGGCCTTCTGAGATGGACTCCACGTTGTCCTTATCCTATTTGTGAGTTTCGGCTGGGTCTGCATCCTGTATGATGTAGACTTCTGGAACACCGTTCTCGATGATAGCGTCTCTAAGGACCTCATAGTGTTCAGCTTTGAACTTGGTAGTCACAGGAGAGATACACGGGATGTTTCGCTCGTGTGCAGAGATTGCATCCGCCATTCCCTCTGTGATTAGGAGTGGCTGACCTTCTTCGATAGTCTGGAGACCGTAGATCGGCTCGTCGAGCATCGCGCATCTCGGTCGCTTCTGTGTCTTGGTGTACTTCTGGTTGAAGTAGTAGTCGACATCTTTGAAGCTGTCTCGTGAGGTATCGATGCTTCTCGAAATGGCGTATACTGGCTCGCCGTCTTCGTTGAAGTACGGGAAGATGTACCGCCCGGTGAACTGAGCGTAGAACGAATCGTTATTCTCGTTGAAGAGCCCTGTCGCTAAGAGTTCCTTATCCGAATACCCCTTCTCGATAAGGTGATTGTACAACGCCTTCGGATCGGCTGGAGACCAGCCCAACTTCTTGTCTTCTATTGTCTGGGGAGCCCACCCACGGTTTTCGCGTGTCTGGTAGCGGTACTGCTCCATCGACACGCTCGTTCCATCATCATTGGATGGATCACTACTGAAGACGGATGGTGCATTCTCCTCTGGGAGGAGATCGTTTACCTGGCTACGGGCCTCCGAGGAGAGACTGTTGATCTGTGTGTCCTGGCCTTCTTCTGCTGTCTCATTCCCAATGAATTTCAGAGAATCAATGGGGGTGGTGTCATAGCGTGGATGCTGGAAGTATTCACGCGCTGTTTCTGGTTTCGAGAGCTCGGCATCTGGGTGGTCGACGTTCCACTGCTTGTTGGAGTTGATCGGCTCGTCAATCTGGCTGTGGAAGAAGTCGATAGCGTCGGCGAATGCCTCGTGGACACGATCTTCGGCTGGTGGATTCTGAATCGTATCTATCTTGAGCGGGCTGAGTTCCAACAGGTCTTCTTTTTCAAGTTCTGCAAGTGGTGGTCGTGAATTCTCTTCGGACTCATATTCATTCTGGCCTCCATTCGTCTCGTCACTGGCTGGTCTCGATTCGTCGGCAGATGCTGTCGTTTGTTCGCTTGGTGTTGTCTCCGCGTTTGTTTCCACGAGGTCTTGGTCGTCTTGATCCGAAGATTGCTCACTGGGCGATTCTGCGGCTTCTGTGGTGGCAGTCTCAGAGGTGTCCGTGTCAGTCGACTCGCTAGTACTGGCTTCAGATGCAGTCGGCGTCGACGGCTCTGCGGGTTCGTCTGTTTCTGATTCTTGGCCTGTTTCTGCCTCTGCCTCAGTCTCTCCTGACGATTGCTCGACGTCCTCACTAGTGGCTTGGTCCACCTGTGTCGACGCGTCGTCAGTCCTGGCTGCTCCTGTGCCTGCGTCTGGATCGTCGTCTTCGTCTTCGGGGAATCGTGGTTCGTCGCGCTCGATTAGCTCTGGGCCGTCGTCGCTAGCTGGATCGTTAATCAGGTAGTGGTCATCGTCGACGTGTTCGGGCGAGTAGAGCTCGTTGTGCTCCAATGCATCGTCGAACAGATCCAAGATTTCTTCGCGGTCAAGAACTGTTTCTAGGCGAATACCACGGAGAATCTTCTGTTTGGAAAGTGGTTCGGATAGATCACATGGGACGACCTCCCAAATGTTCAACCAGAATTCATCCGGCCTGTCTGTAGCAAGGACATATTCATCTTCTAAGAGTCCATCTTCTTCTTGAAGAGCCCCTGACAGCACGCCCACAGCGATTGCCGCATCAGATTCTGTCTGTGTTTCTGGAGTTGCGACACGCTGTATGCCTTTCCGCAATTCACCGCGTGTGAGGGCTACATCTGGGTCTGTGAATACGAAGTCCCAAACCTCGTCCCATACCGTTTTATCGGCAAACTGCTCGGCTTCGTCAATATAGAGGTCTGGCCGTTCTCTTGGTATTACTAGCCGGAGAATAGCGTCATCATCACCTAAGTCGACATTGAGCGGTTCGACTGGATCGTCTTTGATTAGAAGATCGAAATCCTTGCCGATGGCGACTGCATCGCGGGCTTTGTCAATCGTGAGCCCAGTCGAACTTCTGACTGCATCAGGGAGGACTGTTCCTGGGATTCCAGTATCGTAATCGCGCTCGTAGTGATCCCACACCTCGCGCCAGAACGTTATCTCACCGGGGTTTTTCGCTCCGAATGTCTCCTCGAATTCTGCGAGTCGACGCTTTTCTTCGTGTGAGAGTTGCTTTTTGTAGCCGTCGATGATCTCTCGCGCACGTTTCTCCATCTCGATTTGCTCGAATGAATCCATAGTTAGTGTCTCTGAGTCGTTTGTGTTGGTATCCACCGCGCTCGCGTCTATGACACCCTCATCGTCTGCCTCCCCGTCGTCTCGGCCTGTAAACTCGGCACGAGATTCGGTGAGCAGGTCTGCATACTCCTCCGGGATGAGCGGTGTTGTCTTTCCGTCTTCGTAGAGCAGGGGAACTTCCTCTGGAGGGAAGCAAAAGTCTAGTTGGTACTCTTTGTTGGTTGTGGCTGTCTCGTCTACAGGCGCGTTCGGGTCGGTCGTGATCGCATCTGGATCGGGCAGGATCAAGATATCCCACGAATCTTCGTCTGGTAGTTCGTCGACCTCAGCTTCCATGTACAGAGGCGCGTAGACGAACTGATATTCCTCTTCCATCGCTGCCTTGGTCTCGTATCTGAACTGCTTGTTTCCACCGGGATAGACGACCCATTCTCTCTGGTAGCTATCATAGCGACACCAGATATCCATCGCGTTCGATGAGGCAAACTCAGTCTCGCTGTATTTCACCTCGCCCTGTTTTTTTGCATCTGGCCCGACCCCATTGTAGAGGTTGAGATGATCCCCCATATCCATCCACACTGTCTGAGAGCCTTTCTCCATCAGCGCGAACTTCTTTTGATCTTCATCGGGGTTGCCTACCCGGAGTTTGCTCGCTTGTAGTTGGATAGCAGGTTTCTAATCGCAAGACAGCGTAGGGGTAGCTCAAAATTGTCATTTTGGAATGATGGACGTACGTCGACTAATATTTTCTAAGGCGAGTTTCTATTGACCAATCGTAAATTTAGCCGGTATAAATACACGCTCAATATAGTGATATAAAAATAGAATCTAGTTATATATGATATCAGACACAAAATTCGACGATAGAGCGTCATAGACGGTCGTTTTTGAATGAAGGAACTGCTATCCAACTACGCTCGCTTTATTGTACAGGAATCTGATCGGCTCTGGATCGTCGTCTTCCAGTTGGCTTGGGTCTACTCCGGGTGGGACGTACCGTTTTTCGCGGTAGTATGGTGGTTCTGTGAGGATATTCTCGACTCTGTTAGCGTGGAAATCCCGACCGTGGCCATCTTCTCGACCGTCTTTGACGAACAAAGCAGTCCGACGACCCTCTCGTTTGGCTCGGAGCACGTTTTCGATTGTACGAGCGGGCTTGTTCTGCGTCGTCCCTTCGGCTTCAACGTTGATGTTACTGGTTTTCGAGAATTCAGCCGCCAGTGGGTAGGTGTCTTGGAACCAATCAAGCGCACTTCGCATCTCGCTGATCGACAGATCCCCCGTAATCGGTATGTCAGCGCGTGCATCGCACACACGATTCCCTCCGAGCTGGACTGGAAGACTTGTGTGAAAGCCCATCCGAGAGAACCACCGGATCGACTGTCGGATGATCTCGCGGTGACTTTCGGTTGGCTGTTGTCGACCGGTGTCCTGTTGGAGTACAGCGTCGATACCCTCTGATGTGATCGATATCTTGGCCTCGTTTTTCTGGATGTGGATTCGACCGTTCGACCGGTAAGCTATCTTCTCGGCGTTCGATGATTCTTCGACATCTTCCGGTTTTTTCCCACTCCCACCGGGCTTGTCGCTGAAGTACTCTGGGTCGTCGAAATACCCATCATCTTTGTCGTCTTCATTGAGGTTGACGTTGTGGACTTCGACCAATTCTTCGGGGATTGCGATCCCGTTCGGGTAGCGTTCGATTGCCTCACCGGTGATTTCCTCAAACCGATCTGCGACCGCCTCCACTTCGACTATCTCCGACCGCGAGCGGTGGTGTTCGTTCCACACGAGCTCAAGGAAGTTCACGACTGTCTGCTCTTGAAGCCCTCCACCAGAGATCAACAGGTCTGTTTCTCCGGGGTAGTTGTCCATCGGCATCACCCCGTATTTATTGAGTGAGTCTACGATAGCCCGCTTTGCCTGTGACCGCGTTCGCAGCGGCGGGTAGTCTGGGAACGTCCGTAAGCCGAGTGGCTTGCTGATCTGTGGGCCGTTTTCGCTATCATACGAGACTCGCGTGATGACGCGGTATCGCGGCATCTCGATCATATCCTCTGCATCGAAATCTTCGCCCATACGCTTTGAAATCAGGTAGCCGTCGTCTGGGTCACGAACGGCGAACGAAATCATCGTCTCGGTGTTGTTGAAGATTTGCTTGAGGATATTCGGATAGTCTTCTTCAATCTGCGAGGGATTCTGTGTCGCTAATGTCACAGACATACGCCCGGATCGAGCCTTCGACAGCATCTTGTCGATCTCCATATCGTCGCTCACCACGTCGTCAAACTCGTCGATAAACGCGAAGTATGGCTCGCGGTCGGCTTCTTCCTCGGTGGCTTCAGCTCGGGCTTGGATTGCAACCCACACTCGGCGCATGATAGCCGTCGAGATAACCCGCTTGATCTCGCGGTCTTCAACCGAGTTCTTCAGCAGGATGATCTTGCCTTCGTTTACGGCCTTGTCGATACTGACCGTACTGTATCGGTGCGAGACGATCTCTTTCGAGATAGGCGATTCAGCCCAGTCCTGAAGACGCCGCACAACCGGGTCGACTTCATCATCGTCCATCTCAGCAATCCGTCGAGAGTACTGCTTGACGTCTTCTGAGATATCGCCACTCTCGCTCGTTCCGAGGTCGACATCTTCGCGCTGGAGTGACCGAGCGAAGTTCCAGCGTTTTTCCTCCCGAATGAGGACGTTGTACATATCGTACAGGGTGTATGGATTCTCCGACCGGACCATCGCACGTGTGATGTTCTTGGTAATCCCGGCCATCTTCGGCCCCCAGTACTCCCCCGCCCTGAGAACGGCTTGCAGATCGGAGACAATCGATTCGACCTCCCGATCATAGCGTGGGTGATCCTTCGGAACCGACGTTTCAAGGAAGTTGATTGCCGCGATTTTGTCGTGCTCAATTGATCCGGGCTCAATCCAGATTACGTCATCGAGACGGTCCTCTGGAAGCTCCTTCATGAGATCGGTCGCCATGTCGCCTTTCGGGTCAATTACGACACACCCGTAGCCCTTGTGAGCGACTTGGAGGATCATGTTTTTCATCATCGTGGACTTGCCTTTCCCGGTCGTCCCGAACATGGAGATGTGCTGGAACCACGCCGACCGAGGCACGCCAACCTCTCGGACGGCGTTATTCCCTTGTTCTTGATACCCGAGCCAGATGTCGTCGTCCGGCCTGTCGCGGTGTGCCTCGACGTAGATATTTCGACTGTCTTCACCCATGTAGACCGTCCCCGTATTATCGTGCTCGATGAAGTTCATCGTCAGTAGATCACCAGAGTCAGTCTTGGTCTGCGCGTATTGGGGATTCGTGAATTTGACAGGATGTTTTTGCTGTCGTGCGGGAAGGAATTCGTTTTCTTCGGTGGCTGCTCCGTCCGTTGCCTTACCTGATCCGTTCGTGGCCGCCTTCGCACCGTTCGCTGTCTGCGATCTACTGGAGCGGTCGATAGTCGTCGGCAAAGAGTCTGGATTGGGTTCGGATTCGGCGGCCTCGATGTCGTCCATCGTGATTAGGTCGCCATCCGAGGTTCCATTCTCACTCTCGGTCGAGTCAGCCTCACCAACAGCGTCGTCGGTTCGGTCCTGAATTTGCGTAACCTTGTGGGCCTGTATCAGATACGACTCATCGATGTGTGTCTCGACCCATTCTATAATCTCGTCTGCTTTCTCGTCACTTTCAATTTCTTTGTAGAAGTGATCGTATCCGAATTCACCCCGCTCGAATGTGGCTGCCAAATCCAGAAAGTCGGCAGTTGGTTCGGGCGGCATATCCTCAGTGATACTGGTTTCTTCGTATTCGTCGGGCTGGCGATCTCGCTTGTAGTACGCGTCACTCGTATTTTCAACCAGTTCTTTTGCCTTTTCGAAGGTGGACTTATCCTCTTCGTCCGTTGTCTCATCGTAATCGTTGACCTCTGCATACTGGTTGTTGATGAGCTCATCTGGGTTGTCTCCGATCAGGTCTTCCTTTTCGGCTGTTGAGCTGTCTCCTGGGGCTTGCTCGCCGAAGACGGCCTCGACATAATCAACGTTTGCAGTGTTGATTGTGTCGTTGGGGAGGTGAGCGAGTGCAGCTACCTCCTCTTTCGTTAGGATGACGTCCTTACGTTCGATCTTCCGTCTGGCAGCATCGAACACATGCTCTTTGACATCTTTCGCTGTGTACCGGACGGGTTCGAACTGTTGAGAGACCTTGTTGTTCTGGTAGACTGTCCGGAAGATACTCTCGATAGCTTTGGTCTGCCGGATCGCGCCTTCGGCGGTTTTGTCCCACACGAAATACCGAATGTTTGCGAAGAAGGCTTGGCTGTTTTCGAGATCTGTAATGTGCTCTGCGGTTCGCAGGTCTTTCTCGGTCGGGTCAATAATGCGGGGATTTTTTAGCGAATCAACGTATCTCCCTTCTTCCAAGTATTCGGCTCTGCGCTCCGCCGAGGGGTCGGTTGGGCCGAATCCATCCGTCCAATCTTCTGGGGCTGAGCAAAACGTAATCTGGAACAGGACTGCCTGAGCGTTGTGGCCGACGAGTTCGGAGGTGACAGTCTTGTAGGGGTCGACGAGGACGGTTCCAATTTGCTCGCTTTCTTCGACTTTCTTCACCTCGAACGGGTCTGGCCCGGAGAATGCACGGAGGGGTGCGTACTTGGTGTGTTTGAGCTCGAATTCCCCACCAGCCACATAACTCCCATCTGGGATTTTCGGCATGTGGCGCTCACTGTCTTTCACCTGTGCATGGGGGTAGATCCCACCGATTGTTTTCTGGAGTTCTTCAGCTTCGTCGCTTGTGGGCGTTTTCATCGCAAAACGAAGTTTCCCTTCCGAGAACCACATCTCAAACGAGTACTCATGTGGTGTCTCGTCAAGGCCGAGTTTGGATTTTAACCAGTTGTTTTCTACACTCGGGTCGTACAGGGTTGAGATGAGCTGTTCGGCTTCCTTGATCCCGTCTGATTTGCGATAGGGCCTGATTCGGGTGATGTAGCCATCGAAATCGGTTGCGATGCTGGAGAGAGAATTATAATCTCCCTTATGAAATCTGACTGCACCGTATTTCTCAGGTTGCAGTCGACGGGTGATTAAATCTCAAACATTCATGCCAACAGATTTTTATGATCGTACAAAAGCATATACTTCATATTATCATAACTGATATCCAAAATCAATAGACTGCGGTGGATTCGTTTGTAGGTTTAAGCGCGTGTCATAGAACCATGTTCAGAGATGGCAGTAGGGTGTTAAAACTGTGTCTACGAGTGCCAGTACCCTGCAAGACTTAGCTTCGGTAGACGACTTCCTGAATGTCATGGCTATTGAGACAGTACCGCTGCTTGAACATCTTGAGTTCGATTTTCTGTTGGAATACGAGTTCACGAGCCCTGCGAGAATCGTATCCGTCTTTTCGACCTCGTGTTCAGGTTTGTCCGTCATGTTTGCGATCATGCGTCTGTCGATGTCACTCGCTGCAACAGCATCTCCATTGGTTGGGTCCGGCGCATCGATGATCTCGGCCCATCCTTCGTCGAGTGCAGTCTGAACACGATAGGTATCTCTCCCACCAACCTCACCGATGACCCGCTGAGGGAGTTTCAACACGACACCAGCGTTCTGCACGGCCGAGCGAAACTGTCTGAACTGGTTGTTAGATGGATCACCGATCGCGATGAAAATATCCGCGTCGACGATGACTTCTTTTCCACCAGACAGTGGCGACTCGTGATTCATTCAGCGATCTCACTCAGTAGCATCTGGCTGTGCCGGCGATGTCTCCTGTGCGTCAAGATTGGGGAGATCCATCTGGTTGTGGACATCAGGGAATAGATACTCGAAATACGGGTCATGTTCGCGACCAACAGTGAGGGCAGGTACAACGGCATAGATGACCATCATCGCCTCAGTTTCTCGAACATCAATCTCACTGGCAACCATCCGCTGGGTCATTTTGCCAGCATAATGGAGGCCAGCACCACGGAGTGCTGCCACAAGTTTCCCAATACCGTATCGCTCGAGGATGTATTCGATATCTTCGTCGACTTCCTGAAGTGCAAACGCGTGGAGGACTGTGGGCGTGATGATAATCGGGGTGTACGGCTCGACAAGAACAACGGGTTCTGCAGTGAGCTGTTGTGGTCGAGTCGAATCGTCACGGTCACCGAGGCCGAAATCAACCAACCGGTCGACGTAATCGTAGGCGGTCGATTTCGAGAGACCGAGGTCATCCATGACTTCTGGTGGTGACACTGGTCCCCAGTAACAGATGTAGACGTAGACGCGAGCGAGAGCCGGTTGGTTGAGGAGCTTCACGAGTGTTTCGAGGCCTGGTGCATTCTCAGCGAGGAACTCCGGCTTGAGGATCTCCTCGTTCAAGATGTCTCTCGGTGGTTTATGAAGGGCCGAAGTGCCTCCATCTGGGCGAGGTGGCGTGTCGAGGTGATCGTCCATGGCTATTAGTCCGAAGTTCACGTACTTTAGACTCAGTTGATCACATCGGGAGCCTCCCTATCTCCTCCAATAGGTGCTGAATCTGTGTCTGCGGTGGCTGGCTAGCCTCCAGCAAGACGGTGGCTGGGAGTTCTACCGGCATCCAGTCGCTGTCGGCGG
>NZ_JAQFWV010000034.1:0-31093 GCF_056175805.1 Halohasta sp. A2
TTCCAGAGTTTGCTGGCCGACCATCCGTGCCGGTCGAGCGAGTTCTCTACCTGTCCGTGGTTGAGGATTTTTGCCCGGTGGGTGCGGTGGACTTCCAGCATTCTAAACGTCTGTATAAACACTTATAATCGCTTTTCTTGTAAAGGTTCGGTTTAAGAACGGTGGAATACCCGACCCTGCCATTGCCGGTGGATTGTGTAGGAATTGTCGGATTCATCCTGACCCTAAAGGGTCAGGTATTCTCCTCGATTATGTATAAACAGGAAGTGGTGCGGAATCTCCGCGTGGTCGTAGTTGATCTGGATCGAATACCCCTCGACAACGCCCTCGTCTTCGAGCTTTCTGATTCGGTTGCGGATGGTATTGTCCGAGACGTTGAGTTCATCGGCGATCGCGGTTACCGGGGTCCGCGAATCGGCTTGGAGGTGGTAGAGGATCTGCTGGTCGACCCTGTCGAGCGATGTGTCCATACCGTCTGTCGCCGCGCGATATCTATAGGCGCTCTGACTATCTAAAATATTGTCTACTTGTTATATCTCTGTCCGAATGTCCCTATTCATCCGTTCTTTGTCGACTGTTTTGTCGGCCGTATTCTTCCGGTTTCAGCGGTCTGTGCACTACTGACTGCGTATTTCGAAATCAGTATATATACACGAAAATATTCTCAGAGATGTGTTTATATACTGGTGGGTTGTATGAACTCTTACCAGTTGAATCGGGGGAGACAACTGGGAAGACGGACGCATTGACGGAATCCGAGGCACCTATCACATTCTCGGGGCACGGGCTGGGGGGCCTTGTGCCACACTGCAAGAGGGCGTCTCTGATCGCTGTTTTCTGCGTGCTGTTCTCGCATCCATTATTCCGACGGCAGCCCGTACGTCTCGCGAACCGTCCTGGCCAGCATGCCGCCTTTTCGAAACACGATATAAACCAGAATGAATTCCTCGTCGACCGGGTTCAGGACGAACACTGCTCGGTCCGTGTCGTCCTCACGTTCGAGTTCGACGCGCTGGATGAGCGGTTCGATGGGTGTCGAGCCGGTTCGAAACTCCTCGAACAGATCCCGTGGGGGCTGTTGTTTGGCGAACGTGTAGACGACGCCGTTGGGTTCGTTGTCCGTGCTGTAGGTCGTCCGGGAGTTCATCGCCTCGCCAGCCATCTGGGCGTCGTACCACGTCTCTTGGGCAACCTCGAAGATACCGCTGACGCCGTCGGCGAACTGGATCCAGGTTCGCCCGTGGATCTCACAGTCAACGAATTCGGCGTCACTCTCGTCCCATGCGAGGCTCGCGGTCACCACGAACCCCGGTTTGAGTGCTCGAACCGTCTCGGCGAGTGGGCCATCGTCTGCTGGGGGCGTTGCGGCGAGCGGTTGGAGATCCGCCACTGGGTGGTCGGATTCGACAGCCGCAACCGCGTCGTTGAGGTCGACCAGTAGTATCGTGCCGTCAGGTCGACGGTCCAGCACGCGAAATCGGCCGGTCGTCGTCGGCTCCATACACGCTCTATCGGGCGACTCCGAATAAGCCACCCGGCTTCGGTCAGCGCACACCTGGTCCGAAGGCTTTTGTCTCACCGGAAGCTATGTGATCCACATGGACGACGGCGAACGCGCCGCACTTCTCAGCCGGATCAATCGCGGAAGCGCGACGATTGGCGCAACAGTCCCGGAGACAGTTACGGTCCACGGTGAGGAACTCCCGCTCGCCGATTTCATTATCGAGACGCGGAAGGTCGACGCCATCCCGCCCGAGGCTGTCGACACCCTCGATTCGGCCAAGCGCGCCCTCCGCGCCGAGCGCGCCGAGCGCGTCGACCGCCTCGAAACCAAGCCATTAGCGACCGAGACAGCCGAGGCTATCGCCGACGAGGTCGTCGGGATCGACCGGGCGCTCAACGCCTTGCAGACCATCCGGCACCCGGATTACGGCGACGAGGCCAGCGCCGCCGCGATCGACGACCACAAGCGGTGGCTCGGGTTTCTCGAGCGAATAAAGTAGTCAGTCGACCTGCGCCGCAGTCTCTCGAAACAGCCCGTCGAGAATCTCCGGCAGCGTGGGATGGTAGGCTCGATCCGGCAACTCCCGAACGTCGAGGCCCAACTCGACGATCACCTGCAACGTCTTGGCCATCGAGTCGGCATGTGCGTGCAGGCCCTGATACCCCAGCACCGTGCCGGTGTCAGCGTCGACGGTCAGCCGTGCCAGGCCATGCGGCACGTCCTTGACTTTGAACACGCCGTCGTCTTCAGCCCGCCGGGTGGCGGTGACGACATCGAATCCAGCCTTATCTGCGCTATCGGGGGTGTGACCGACGCGGGCGAAGGGGTAGACGCTCGCCCCCGAGAAGATGACGTGGTGGTGGACATTGCTGTACCGCTCCAATTTCTCGCCCGCGTGGTGGGCGAGGATGTTGTCGGCGGCCGTGTACCCCTGTTCCTTGGCGACGTGCAGGATCGGCTCCCGGCCGTTGACATCACCGACAACGAACACCTGCGGGTCGTCGACCGCCGCCATCGTCGCGTCGACCCACCCTTGTTTCGGTCGTAGCGACGTGGTGGCAACCCCGAGTCGATCGAGGTCGGGTTTGCGGCCGGTAAAGACGAAAAGCCCCTCGGCGTCGAGCCTCCGTTCGCCCTCGGACTGTTCGACGTGGAGCCGGACTCCGTCGTCGGTCGACTCCAGCCGTTTTTCCCACGTGTTTGTCAGGATCTCGATGCCGAACTCTTCGCGGTAGAGCTCCAGTAGTTCGTCGCCGAACGCCGGGTCGGCCTCGTCGATCGGCCGCGCGTCGTGTTCGATGACCGTGAGATCGACCCCGGCCTCGGCGAGATACGGCACGAGTTCGAGCCCGACGTAACCGAAGCCCATCACGACGCCCGAGTCGGGCAGTTCGGTCGCATCGAGGACGTCTTTGCTCGTGTAGTAGTCGACGTCGTCGATCCCCGGCAGATCCGGGATGTTGGGCGACGAGCCGGTGGCGATCACGACGTAGTCGGGTGCGTAGCGCTCGCCATCGATCTCGACGACGCGGTCGTCGACGAACCGCGCGGTGTCGTGGATGAACTCGACGCCCTCGCGCTCGCTCATCTCGTGGACCGCTCGCCGACGGTGGGCCGCGAAGCTCCCGACATGTTCGTTTTTGCGGTCGACCACACGACTCAAATCGATCTCGGGCGGCTCGCCATTGAGGCGGTCGTCCGCCCGCATCTGGAAGCGGTGGGCCGCCGCTGACAGCACCTCCTTGGAGGGCATACAGCCGTTGAGAATACAGAGCCCGCCGCCCGGTTCGCCGTCGTCGACCAAGGTTAGTCGGTCGATTCGGTCGCCGACGTGGTCGACCAGCCCTTCGGCGACGGCCGACCCGGCACTCCCGTAGGCCCCGAGTATCATCACGCGCATGGTGACCTGTTGACAGCCAGGGGTAAAACCGTATGGTGGCTGTGCAGGATGTGTCCCTCTCGGCGTTACCGCGAGATACCGCCCGTCGACTCCCCGAGGACGGCTTCGACTTCCTCGCGGGTCGTCACCAGCACGTCGCCTTCGACGGTGCGCTTCAGCGAGGCGGCGGCCGCGCCGTACGCGAGGGCGGTCTCGACCCCCTCGCCAGCGATCAGTTCAGCAAGCACGCCGCCGACGAAGGCGTCGCCGGTGCCGATGGCGTCGACCGTTTCGGTTTCGATCACGTCCTGTTCGAACACCGTGCCGTCGGTGTAGGCCAGCGACCCCGCCGCCCCGCGGGTGACGACGACCGTTTCAATCTCGTGGTCGTCGGCCAGCCGGTAGGCGATCGACTCGGCATCGCCCTCGTAGCCCAACACCGAGCGGGCGTCCCGCAGCGGCGCGAACAGCAGGTCGACCTTATTTAAAAGCGACGTGTACATTTCGCGGGCCTCGTCGGTCGACCAGAGCTTCGAGCGGTAGTTGAGGTCGAACGACCGGGTGAGTCCGGCCTCACCCGCCACCTCCAGAAGGGCCGTGGTCGTCTCGGCAGCCGTCGTCGACAGCGCGGGCGTGATGCCGCTGGTGTGAAACACCGACGCCGACTCGATGACTGCGAGATCTAACTCCGACGGTTTGACGCTCGTCACCGCGGAGTCGGCGCGATCGTAGACGACGTTCGTCCCCCGCGGATCCGCCCCGTATTCGAGATAGTACGTCCCGAGTCGCGCGCCGTCGCTGTCATCCCACGCCACCCGCGGGCTGACGCCGTGGCCCCGGAGCGCGCGGACGACCCGTCGACCCAGCGGATGTTCGGGGAGCTTCGAGAGCCACGCCGAGTCGATGCCGAGACAGGTGGCTGCCGCCGCGACGTTGCTTTCGGCCCCGCCGACCTGTGCGTCGAGAGTCCCCTCGATTTCGAGCCGCTGTCCCCGCGGTGGCGAGAGCCGGAGCATCGTCTCGCCGAACGTCACCAACTCAGCCATGGTATCGACCGCCGTTCATACCATGTCTCTGACCGATCGCACCTTAAGTCCAGTCCTCACAGCCCTGGCGGCTCAGTAGCCAGTTCCAACCAAGTGTAATCGGTTCCTGACTGTCGAGTAAAAATCCAACCCTCACACCCCGTGGCACCATGGACGAACGATTTGTGCAATGGTGACATACTTCAGTGTATGTCCTCCATCTATCGGCTCGGGTTCACCGGTGATGTCATGCTCGGCCGGCAGGTCGACGCCACCTATCGGAGCGGCGACCGACCACCGGCGGCGCTCTGGGGTAATCTCCAGTCGACGCTCCGCGGGCTGGACGGCTTGTTTATCAATCTCGAATGCTGTCTCTCGACGCAGGGCGAACCGTGGCCCGGCCGCCGGTTCCACTTCCGCGCCGATCCGAGCTGGTCGACCGACGCACTCCGGGCGGCGACGGTCGACAGCTGTAGCCTCGCCAACAACCACGCGATGGATTTCGGCCCCGATGCACTCGAAGAAACGCTCAATGTGCTGTCGGCCACCGACATCGAGGCCGTCGGCGCGGGTCGCAGCCGCAGACTGGCCCACCAACCGATCGCTGTCGACTGCCGCGGGCTGACGGTCGCCGTCGTCGCTTTCACCGACAACACTCCGGCGTACGCCGCCACCGACAATCGCCCCGGCACCGCCCATGTGGAGTTCGACCCCGACGACGAGGCGTCGATGGCCGTCCTCGCCGAGGCGGTCGACGAGGCCAAGGGGTTCGATCCCGACCTGCTCGTCGCCTCTTTGCACTGGGGGCCGAACAACCGGACCCACCCCCCAGAGCGCCACCGCGCAGTCGCCCAACAGCTCGCCGACTGGGGCGTCGACCTGATCTGTGGCCACAGCGCCCACCGGTTTCAGGGCGTCGAGCTGATCGACCGCGAGGGCGAGTCGCCCACAGTGGTCTGCTACGATATGGGCGATTTTGTCGACGATTACGCGGTCGACCCCACACATCGAAACGACCGCAGTTTCCTGTTCGAACTCGTCGTCACCAAGGACGGTCGGCCTCGCGAACTCGAACTCCACCCGACCGAAATCGAGTCGGCGGCGGTGTATCGGGCCTCGAAACGCGGCGCGGCATGGGCTCGCGACACCATGCGCGAGCGATCCGCACCGTTCGACACCACGTTCGACCGCGATGGTCGACGTCTCGTCGTCTCGATTTTCTAATCCGCTTCAGTACTCACTATTTACTCCTCAGTAGCCGCCGTCTACTACTCAGTAGTGGCTATCTACTCCTCACGTCGACCGGCGTGGCCGGGATAATCCCGCTCGAAGCGGTTGTCGATCTCCTCGCGGTTGATCTCGATAATGACTGGTCGTCCGTGGGGGCAAGCATAGGGGTTTTCGCAGGAATCGAGCGCCGCAAGCAGGTCGACGACCGAGCCCTCAGTGAGCGAGGTGTTGCCCGTAATCGATGGATAACACGCCAGATCCGCCAGGAGCTCGTCGACCGCCTCAGCGACGGTCTCGTCGGTTTCGGTCGACTCGACGAACTGGACCAGTGCGTCCCTGAGCAGTGTGGGATCGAGCGTCGTGCTGAACACTGCGGGGACGGCAGTCACCGCCACCTCGCGTGGGCCGTGCGATTCGGCCCGAAAACCGAGTTCGGCGAGCACTGCAGTGTATTCGTCGAACAGCGCGGCTTCACGGGCCGTTAGTTCGAGGCTAACGGGCTCGGCGAGCGCTTGAGTCGACGGCGAGTCGGCCACCGCCCCTTGGAGTCGTTCGTAGTTGACTCGCTCGTCGGCGGCGTGTTGGTCGATCAAGACGAGCCCCGACTCGGTTTCGGCGAGCACGTAGGTGTTGTACAGTTGGCCGAGCACCCGAAGTCGTGACAACCGCTCGTAGCTCCGGCCCTCGGTCGTCTCGCCGCCCGTCAGCGTTCGTTGGGTGGTTGGCTTGCTACCCACGACCTGTCGACGCGTTCTCGGCGTGCGGATGGGCTCGGAGCTATCGGCAGTCTCGGTGGGTTCGGGCCGAACGCCGTCGAGCAAGTCGACTGACTCTACAGCATCGACAGCTGACGACACGTCGGCTGATTCATCAGCATCGACTGACGCTATCGAGCTGGTCGTTTTGCTTGACCGCTCGCTGGTGGTGTCGCTCGACGGTGCTCTTTTCGGCGTTGACTCTCGATTAATCCCATCGACAGCCCAGTTCTCGTCGTCGGCCGGGTCGACCGGTGCTGGCTCGACGGTGGTAGCCGAGACCGCCGACTCCGGTGGGTTCGGCTCGGTTGCGCTCGATTCAGCGTCGCTTCGTTCATCGGTGCTCGAATCGGCTGTGCTCGGTTCGTCGCTGTGTTCGGGTGTTTCGGATGCTTGGCTGTCGACTCCCTCCGGGGCGATCCGTGTTTCGTCGGGGGCCGACCGGCCGCGGGGGGCTGTCGACCGAATCAGCCCGTTTTCGACGAGCGTTCGCTCGATCGTCTCGCTGATGAGGGTCAGTACCTCGCTTTCGTCGTCGAATCGGACCTCGGTTTTTCGCGGGTGAACGTTGACGTCGACCGACGCGGGTGGCACCTCAACGAACAGAACCGCGAAGGGATACCGGTCGGGTGCCAGTTGGCCGCCGTAGCCGTCGACGACCGCCCCGCGCAGCGCGGGGTCGGTCACGTACCGGTCGTTGACGAACGTTGCTAGATACGATCGGGTGCTCCGGGTGGTCTCGGGATGGCTGATCAGCCCCGAGATGGTCGCCACTGGGTGCGGTTCTGTGGCTGAATCGGCTTCGGGGCTGTACTCGACGTCGACCTCGATCATCGACTCGGCGACCTTGCGGCCGTAGACCGACAACACCGCCGACCGCAGCGAGCCCCGGCCCTCGGTGGCGAACCGCTCGCGGCCGTCGTGTACCAGCGATATTGCCACGTCGGGGTTCGCCAGCGCGTACTGGCTGACGACCGTCTGGATGTGGTCGAACTCCGTGCTTTCACGGCTGAGGAACTTCTTGCGCGCCGGGGTGTTGAAGAACAACGATTCGACCTCGACGGTCGTCCCCTCGGGACAGCCCGCGGGCCGAACCTCGCTGACCGTTCCGCCGTCGACCGTGAGCTCGCTTCCGGTGTCGCTTCCTCGGGGCCGCGAGCGAACCGTCAGTTTCGACACTGCGCCGATCGTCGACAGCGCCTCGCCGCGAAAGCCGAGGCTCGCGACACCGGCTTCGAGGTCTGTTATATCCTTGATCTTGCTCGTGGCGTGCTCTTCGACCGCCTGCGGCAGGTCGGCTCGGCGGATACCACGGCCGTCGTCGCTGACATGGATCGATTCCGTGCCGCCGCCGTCGACCGCGACCGAAATTCGGCCTGCACCGGCATCGAGGCTGTTTTCGAGCAGCTCTTTGACCACCGAGGCGGGCCGCTCGACCACCTCGCCAGCGGCGATCCGCTGGACGGTCGACTCGTCGAGCGTTCGAATCCGTTGGGTGGACTCTTCTGCCTCGTCGGTCGACCGATCAGTCATCGTCGAGGTTCGGCTGGGCCGTGAGCGCGGGCTGTGCGACCAGCAGTTCGTCGATCGCTCGCTTGTGGATGCTGACTGTCAGAAACTCGTCGCGGGCGGTCTGGGGGCTGACCCACTCGAAGTCGCAGTGTTCGTCGCTCAGCCGCACCTCGGTTTCGTCGGTTTCGCACCAGTAGACGACGCTGAAGCGCCCTCGCCCGACATCGTTTCGCCAGGCGGCGGTGTGGACCGGCTCGTAGACGTCGACCGAGAGGCCGGTCTCCTCGCGGACCTCTCGCTCGAGCCCGACGATCGGTTCTTCGTAGGCTCCCATCCTGCCGCCCGGAAGCTCCCACGTCTCGGGATCCATCTGCATCACCAGTAGCTCTCCGTCCGGCGAGAGGATGATCGCCTTCTGGCTGACTTCGGCGATCAGCGGCTGTTCGGTCATCGGTCGCTCCTGTCGGTGTCGCTGGCCGCCAACGTTCGTTCTGCTGGTGTGGTTGACTCCTGGGGCTGGGAGTCGATGGCCGACCACACGCTTCGATTCGCGTTCATTGTCGTACTATCGTGGGTATCTCCTATCAATCCACTGCCGACCAGTGGCCCGTACAGCGGTAAGCTTCACGCTGAACAACACGTCAAATAAAAAATGTCGGCTGAGGTGTTAGTCGTCGTCTTCTTCGACCACTTCACCGTCGACGACGTCCTCGACGATCTCGACTTCGAACTCGACGTCGGAGTTGGCCGCATCGGGATCGAGGTAGCCCGTCGCGAACGCGGTGTAGACGTTGTTCGATTCGGTTTCCACGTCGAAGGTGTACACTGGCTCTTCGTCGTCTTCCTCGTCTTCTTCTTCACCTTCCTCGGGCGGCTCTTCTTCGTCTTCGCCCTCGGATTCGTTGCCCTCTTCTTGGACAGGTGTCACGCTGGTGCCGCCATCGCTGCTGAGCAACTGGTTTTCGGTGTCGGATTCCTCTTCGGATCCGCTGCCACCGCCGCCACCGCCGCCCGCTTCGGCCGGATACACGTCCAACTCGTAGTCGCCCGCAGGCAGATCGAAGTACTCCGCCTCACCGAACGCCACGTTTTCGAACACGGCCGTCTGACCCGCCCGCACCTCGACCGCCGGGGCGTCCGGCGAGGCGTGGATCAGTCTGATCCGCGAATCGTTGAGCGACTCCTCGGGTTCAGCGTTGTTGTCCTCGAACAGTTCGAGCTGGACGCTGTCGGTGGTGGTGCCACCGTCACCGTCACCACCGTCCTCGCCACCATCGCCCTCGCTGGCCGGTGGGAGCGCGACCGCGGTCGTGTTGCTTGCAGGAATCGACACCTCCTCGTCGAAGACGACCAGCGACCGGGCGTCGGCCGCCGTGACGACGATTCGGTACTCGCCCTCGTCGAGTTCGAGGTAGTCGGTAACCTCGGTGTACTCTAGATCGCTGACCACCGGCTCTTCGGTGTCGTCGACATAGACGTCGACGGCCCCGATATCGGGAACCATGTGGGCGACGCGCAACAGATCGTCTCCCTCGTACGTCTCTTCTTCTTCCTCTCCGTCTTCCTGTTCTTGTCCGTCGTCTTCAGGTTGGTCTTCGGACTCGTTGCCGTTCCCACCGCCACCGTTTTCGGACTCGCCGCCGTTCCCACCCTCTTCGTCTTCTTGAGCCTCACCCGCACAGCCTGCGAGGCTTCCAACGACAGCCACACCGCCGGCTACCTTGAGAAAGTCCCTGCGTCGTGATTCATTCATAACAACACCTCTTGGTTGTACTCACATACTTGTTAATGTTTTTTCAGATCGACAGATAGTCAGTTAGTGGCCCTATGAACAGCTGACTGATTACGTCAATAGAACAGTAGTCAGACAGTAAAACACAGTAATACCTCTACAAACGGACCTCAAACCTGTCTGTGGGTGTGTTATTTCGATTATATATTCGCTACTATTGAATCAGAATTTTCAACACTCATGATATAGAAAACAAGTATATACCAACTTTCTGTCACTGTGTGCAACCGATTCTGCACCCTGTCAGCAGTCACCTACTGTCGGTGGTGTCGTGTTCGTCGAGTCGTGTCTGCCACTGCTGGACGGTTTCCATTAGTTCGAGTGGCGAACAGTCGGCGATGTCGGTCGACCTGAGCGCTTCGAGTACTGCCTGGGCCGTTGGATCGGCCACCGTCGTGGTCGACGCGGATTCGCCCGCGGCTCTCGCGGGCGCTGTTGAGGCTCCGGTGTTCTTTGTCGCCTCGTCCGCACTGTTCGTTCCTCCGTCCGCACCGTTGGTCGCCGACACGCTTCGAAACTCCCCCGAGCCGAGATCGAAGACGGTCTGTACTGGCTCGCTGTCGCCCGAGCCTCTGGCTTCGATCGCCTTCTCCTCGCGGAGCTTCCCCAACACGTCTTTGGCCCGGTCGACGACCGGCAGCGGCACCCCGGCCAGATCGGCGACGTGGATCCCGTACGAGCGGTCTGTCGCGCCCTCCTGAACCGTACGCAGGAACGTAACCTCGCCGTCGCGTTCGTCGGCGGTGATGTGGACGTTGTCGACGCGCTCGAGATGCGAGGCCAGCGCGGTGAGTTCGTGGTAGTGGGTCGCAAACAGACAGTGACAGCCGATCCGGTTGTGGATGTACTCGGTGGCCGCCCACGCGATCGAGATGCCGTCGTAGGTCGCGGTGCCACGGCCCACCTCGTCGAGAATCACCAGGGAGTTCTCGGTCGCCGAATGAAGAATGTTCGACAGCTCCTGCATCTCGACCATGAACGTCGAGCGACCCTGGGCGAGTTCGTCGAGCGCACCCACTCTCGTAAAGATCCCGTCGACGATTCCGACGGTCGCCGACCGCGCGGGCACGAAGCTGCCGACCTGCGCCAACAGGGTGATCAGCGCCGCCTGTCGCATGTAGGTCGACTTCCCGCTCATGTTCGGCCCCGTAACGATCAGAAAGCCGCGCTCGGCGTCGAGCGCGAGGTCGTTCGGGACGAACTCGGTGGTCTGTTCGACAACCGGATGCCGCCCCGCGTCGATGGCGAGTTCCCGCTCGGTCGACAGCGCCGGTCGCACCCAGCTGTTTGCGGCGGCGTGTGTCGCCAGCGAACACAGCACGTCGACTTCGGCGAGCGCCCGGCCCACGTCCTGCAGCAGCGCCGACTGCTCGGCCACCGTCTCGCGTAGCTGCTCGAAACGCTCGTACTCCAACTCACCGCGAGACTCTTCGAGCCGCAGGATCTCACGTTCGCGCTCGGCGAGCTCGTCGGTGACAAAGCGCTTGGAGTTCTTGAGCGTCTTTATATGCTGGAAGGAGTCGGGCACGCCGTCGGCCTGTGACCTGCCGACCTGGATGTAGTAGCCGTCGGTCTTGTTCCGGTCGACGCTCACGTGGGCGAGCCCGTGGTCGCGTTTGATCCGGTCGGCCAGTCCGTCGACCCACTCTCGGGCCGTTTCGTGACGTTCGATCAGCTCGTCGAGCTCGTCATCGAACCCGTATTTAAATAGTCCGCCCTGGGTGACCGTTTTGGGTGGATCGTCGTCGAGCGCCTCGTCGAGCGTCTCGCGAAGGTCGGCGGCAGCATCCCTGTCGGGCCTGTTTATGACGGTCGACAGCGGCGAGTCGGCCAGCTGCCCGCCAGCGATTTCGTCGGCCAACTGCGGCAGGAGTTCGAGCGTGTCGCGAACCGCCAACAAGTCGCGGGCGTCGGCGCTGCCGCTGGCGGCCCGGCTGGCGAGCCGTTCGAGGTCGTAGGCCCCATCGAGCGTTTCGCGCAGTCGTTCACGCGGAAGGGCCGCCGCTGCGAGCGCCTCGACGCAGTCAAGTCGCCGAGAAAGCTCGGTTTCATCCTGGCGTGGCCGTGTGAGCCACTCTCGAAGGAGTCGACCGCCTGGACTCGTCTCGGTGTGGTCGACCGTATCGAGCAGCGAACCGGCCCGGTCGCCGTGCATCGTCTCGACGAGTTCGAGGTTGCGCTGAGTCGTCGCGTCCAGCGTCAGGTGGTCGTCGGGGGTGTAGCGCTGGAGCCGACTCATCGACTGGGTGACGCCGACGCCTGTTTCCTCGACGTACGCGAGGATTCCCCCTGCGGCGCGGACCGCGAGCGTCGACTCGAGGCCGATGCTGTCGACGGTTTCGCTGCCGAACTGTTCTTTGACGGTGTGGGCGCTCCGCCCGGGGGCGAAGGCGTCGGTATCAAACAGCGCGACCGAGGCGTCGCTGCGGTCGCGGAGCTGTCGAGAAAAGTCGTCGTCAGTTCGCACGTGTGGACCGGGAAGGATCTCCACGGGCGCGAACCGGTACAGTTCGGCGTGGGCCTCGCCAGCAGTGCCTACTTCGGTGACGAGAAACCGACCGGTGGTGATGTCCGCAAACGCCAGTCCGTAGGGACCGCCATTCTCGCCGTCGTCGGCATCGTCGCCACGGACGACCGCGGCAAGATACTGCGCGTCGGCGTCGGTGGTTTCGATGAGCGTTCCCGGCGTTACGAGCCGCGCGATTTCGCGGTAGTGGTCGCCGTTTTCGTCCTGATGCTGGTCGGCGACCGCGACCCGGTAGCCGCGGTCGACGAGCGCTTTCATAT
This sequence comes from Halohasta sp. A2, assembly GCF_056175805.1. NCBI lineage: Archaea > Methanobacteriati > Methanobacteriota > Halobacteria > Halobacteriales > Haloferacaceae > Halohasta > Halohasta sp. A2. The sequence continues at coordinate 12,485 of NZ_JAQFWV010000034.1, forward strand.
ACGGGGTGAGCTCCGACAGTGGAATGCCAGCCATCGGATACGACGAGCCGTGCGAAGACTTCTGTGAGACGGTGAGATCCAGTTCGTCAGAGACGGTTTCGGCATCGTCGGCGAAAAACTCATAGAAGTCGCCACACTGCATCGCCAGGATATCCGCGTCGCTGTCGGCCTTAATGGAGAGAAATTCCTCAACGATTCCCTGTGACATACCTGCTGTCGGTCCGTCTTGGGCTAAAGGGCTACGGGTCCGTGCGGTGGTGCACCAACGGCCTCGCCGAAGAAGGCGGCTCGATCCGGTTCGGTGAGTCGACGGCGTGAAACTACCCGCTGGCCGCCAGAACGCCGTTCGAATTTGACTCATGGGCTTTTTGATCCACGGTCGATCCCTCCCTCTGTTCTCGGCCAACTATCTGAGTGGCTCGCTACGCATGGTCGACGCGACAGCCGGTGATCTCGAACCGTGCGCCGCCTTCGACGCTCTCGTCGAGGTCGACCTCCCACTCGTGGGCCGTCGCCAGATCTCTAACGATCGACAGCCCGAGGCCCGTCCCCGTGTCGTCCGTGCTGTAGCCGTAGTTAAGGGCCTTCTCGCGCATCGATTCTGGAATCCCGACCCCGTCGTCTTCGACGAAAAACCCTCGTCGAGGGTTCCGACCGTGACTGTCACTGGACGTTCGTTGTGGTCGGTCGCGTTGCGAAACAGATTCTCCAGCATCGTTCGGACGATGGCGGGCGCAGCGGTGACTGTCCAGCCCGCCGGGATGGCCGTTTCGAGCCTCGCGCCGTCGGTATCGGCGGTCTCCCATGCGTCGACCACCACCGATTTCAACACGATCGCGTCCAACGTCGACTCGTCGATCTCCGTCTCCGTTCGAGCGAGGGTGAGCAGTTCGGCGATCATCGTTTCCATCCGGTCGTGTGCGTCGACGACTTTCTCGAAGGCCTCCTCGCTGCCGGTTTCGCGGGCGATATCCAGATACCCCTGGGCGACGCTCAGCGGGTTGCGGAGGTCGTGGCTGATCACGCTCGCGAACTGGTCGAGCCGCTGGTTCTGCTGTTCGAGCTCCCGATCGTGTCGTTTCCGCTCGGAGATGTCCCGGGAGTTGATTACGTAGTGTCCCTCCGGGGTCGGGTTCGACGAGCCGACCGACTCGATCCATCGGTAGCTGCCGTCGGCCATCAGGTGGCGGTACTCGACGGCCTCGACGTGATGTGTCTCGGCTGCCAGAACCGCCTCGAAGGCGTCCATCACCCGCTGGCTGTCTTCGGGATGAATGTAGTTGGCCACCTGCTCGCCGATCAGCTCCGCCTGTTCGAAGCCGTACAGCCGTTCGATTGCCCGACTTTCGTACTGGACGACACCGTTCGCATCGAGAACCGTGAGGAGATCAGTAGAGTGCAGCGGAAGCATTTCCGGCCGCGAAACCTCGGGCGACTCAGCAACCTGCTCTGATGTCGACTCCCGATCCGTCATAACAGCTACTTTGAACCCGATATAATTGAATGTATTGGTGGTTTATCAGGATACTGTGGCTGTTCGTTTTACGCTCAAGGTACAAATGCGAGAAATATAAATCAGCGATATTGTGGTTCCAAGTAGTACTAAGATTCTCGATACGCCGCCGTCGACTATAGAATCTGCGTTGAGTAGCAACCCGATCACGTAGTCGAGGACCGAGCCGTCGTTACTCCAGATACTCGAGCCGTCGACGGCTCGGTACGTCTGTACGGACGACTACGGCGCGTAGTAGTACTCGCCCTGGCGCTTTTGGCTCTCGTCTTTCTGACTTCCTGGCTTGTTGATCCGTGGTCGACTGGTGCGCTCGTCGCGTCGGAAGGTGATGTCGAGATCCGCCAGAAAGTCGTTCATCCCCGCGCGCATCTCCTGTGGCAGCGAGGCGTGGCCGTGGTCGGCCGGTTCGCCGTCGAAGACCATCAACCGGTCGGCCAGCAGGTCGATCATGTAGATGTCGTGGTCAATCACGAGCACGGTCGCGTCGTGGTTCTCGGCGTACCGGCGGATCGCGGTTGTCGCCTGCACGCGCTGTTCGACGTCGAGATGCGCCGAGGGCTCGTCGAGGACGTACAGATCCGACTCGTCGGAGAGACACGCCGCGATCGCTACCCGCTGGCGTTCACCACCCGACAAATCAGTCAACTGCTGTTCCATGATCCGATTCAGTTGGAGGGGTTGGGCGACCTCGGTGTTCCAGTACGACGAGCCGAACTCGTCGGTGATCGACGACAGGAACGTGTCGACTCTCATCGGCTGGTCGATCTCGATGTACTGGGGTTTGTACGAGATGTCGAGTTCGAACTCCAGGCTCCCCTCGTCGGGCTCGATCGAGCCCGCGAACATCTTGGCGAGCGTCGACTTGCCGATCCCGTTCGGCCCCACGATGCCGAGCACTTCGCCCTGGTAGATGGTGCCGCCGTCGACCGACAGCGAGAACTCACCCTCGCCGTAGGATTTTTCGAGAGCCGGGTATTCGACGAGCGGTGTTCCTTTGACGGTCGCGCGTGGGGCGTGTTCCTCGAACGTAATTTTCTCCGGGCGAATCCGCATATTCTCGTTGGTGAGATAGCCTTCGAGATACTCGTTGATCCCTTTTCGAACCGATTTCGGTGGGGTGATAACACCGAACGCGCCGGGCTCACCGTAGCCGACGTGGATCGAGTCAGCCAGCAAGTCGAGAATCGCCAGGTCGTGTTCGACGACGAGCATCGAGCGGTCGGTTTCCTCGTCGTCAGCCAACTCGCGAATGAGTCGTGCGGCGACCATCCGCTGGCCCACGTCGAGGTAGGGCGTGATCTCGTCGAGGAAGTAGAAGTCCGCGTCCCGTGCGAGCGTCGCGGCGATGGCGACCCGCTGGAGTTCGCCGCCCGAAATCGAGTCGATCGGTTGGTCCATTACCGGGCGAATGCTCAGCCGGTCGACCAGCGAATCGAGTTCGCCGCGCTCGTCGGTCGCTTCGAGCAGATCACGGGTCTTGCCGTCGAACTGTTTGGGGATCTGGTCGACGTACTGGGGCTTGCGGGCGATGGTGATCTCGCCGTCGATCAGCCTGTTGAGGAATTGCTGAAGCTCGGAGCCGCGATAGCGTTCGAGCACTGGTTCCCACGTGGCCTCGGCGCTGTAGTCGCCGAGGTTCGGGATGACCTCGCCGGCCAACCCTTTGACTGCGGTCGATTTCCCGATCCCGTTGGGACCCAAAATCCCGGTTACCTTGCCGGGTTCGGGAACCGGCAGCCCGTAGAGGGCGAACGCGTTTTCGTTGTAGCGGTGGGTCGGCTCTTCGGTGAGTTCCTGCGGGAGATTGATGATCTCGATCGCATCGAACGGACATTTCTCGACACAGATGCCACAGGTTTCGCCGAGACAGATCTCCTCGGAGATGCGGATCTGGTCGGGGTCGCCGGTTTCGGCATCCTCGCCGCGAACGGTGATGCATTCTTTGCCCGTACGGTTGGGCGGACAGAAGTTGGCGCACTCGTAGTTGCACCGGTCGGGTTGACAGCGGTCGAGGTCGACGACCGCGATGCTGTCATCGGCCATTAGAGGCTCACCGCCGAGGTGAGCAAAACGGCGTACGTAATAAACCAGAGACAGAACGTCATAAAGGAAATAAACAGGTTGTCTTTAACGCCGAACTCGCCCGTTTCGAGCCCGATTGCTTTCAGAATGGGGTACTGGATGAAGATCGCAATCCCCATGATGAGAACCGCCTGTAGGTCGTTGGCGGCTTCGGGAGACGTCCCAACGACGACTGCCGAGGCCAGCCCTGCGAGAATTCCCGCAAGGCAGGCGATCGTTGTGACGGTGACTCCGCGCATGTGATCGGAGAAACCGGTTGCCGATTCAGTAGCCATACGCGGAGTTCAACGTGAGCCAAGAAAAGGAGTTCGCTTGCCGCCGCTCGATTTCGGCCTCTCAGAGCCACCGCTACCGCTGAGTGTGGTCACTGTTCACATCTCGAATTCGGACACAGAGCACCCGCTCATTTTAAACATCCACTCCTTTCAGCGGTCCATTGATCCCAACGGTCCACTCATCCCAACGACACATGCAGGTCGACCTCGGGTACTCTCGACGAAGTCAGACGGTACACGACCTCTCCGAGTGGGAGTAAACGGGGTAACATTCAATGTGGTGTGCTGTCTCAGTACTCTCAATGGCGCGAACAGATCAAGAGAACCTCGGCGATCTCCCACCGAGTGCAAAACTCGTTTTCAAGGTCCTCGAATACAACGGCACGCTCACGCAGAAAGGGATCGTCGAGGAGTCGATGCTTTCGGCTCGAACCGTGCGGTACGCGCTCGAACGCCTCGAATCGATCGGCGTCGTCGACGAGGACGTCTACTTCGCTGATGCCAGACAGAACATCTACGAACTCACGCCGAAAGCCGACCAGGCGTTCGAAAACAGCGAACTGCCGAGCGCCGACTGACTCACGCGGTTTTCGCGAGCTGTGCGATTCGTACCAGCGTCAACACGACCGTCACGAGCAGCGCGGTCGCCGACGCGAACACGACCGCGAGCAGCAGAAACCACCCTTCAGGCCCGAAAAAGGGGTACGACCGCCCAGCACTGACCGGCCCGAGCAGTTCGAACACCCGAACGCTGTAGGCCAGCGCCGCCACGACAAGGCCGACGCCGAGACCGATCGCCGCGTTTTTCCGGATCTCTACGGCTTCGAGGATTGCCGCCATCGGACTCTCGGGCTGGTCGTCGCTCACAGTCGATGGTAGCGCCCGGATAACTAAATCGACTCCGACTTCGATGGGACGCTCGTCTCAGCGGTAGGCTTCGAACTCTTCGCCGAACACCAAGAAGTAGCCAGTGCCTACCAGCCCGATCACGGTGGCAAGGCCGAACGCCAGCGACGGGCTACCAGCCACCAGTTGTCCGTCGCCAAACGGGTTTGGCACCCCGCCGTACAGCGCGCCACCGAGTGCCGAACTCGGAATCACGATCAGGTTGCGGAGCAGATAGTACGAGCCGGTGATCCGCCCGCCCGCTCCCGCCTCTGCTGGGCCGACGATCAGCGCCTTGTGCGCTGGAAGGCCAGCGAACCGGATGCCCGAGATTGCGAACAGTACGACGAGCACCGCCGCGTTGGCTGGCGCACTGATGAGCAACACCGGAAAGATCGCGTACACCGCGAAGCCGGTCGCCACGACGGGTTTGAGCCCGACGCGTTCGGCGGCCGCGGCCGAGGGGGCCATCACCAACAGCGCGATGACCATCTCGACGCCGAGCAGGAGTCCGAAGAAGGCCGACGGCGAGAGGTCGACGGCCCCCACCACTGGGAGCGATGTCGAAAAGCTGACTTCGAGAAAGTCCGTGACGACGATGATAAAGAAGACGTACACCATGCCGTTGGCAAACCGAACCAGCGTATCGCCGATGAGAAGGGGTTGGAGCGTCGACGGCAGCCCTCGCAGATCCTCGACAATCTGGTCGACGCCCTCGAACGAGCTACCGAAACTGTCCTCGCTGGCGTCGTAGAGCGCGTGCTGGATGACCGTTGCGACCGCCCCGAAGCCGACCGCTACTGCCAGCACGTAGCGGAAGCTCATTTCGAATGACGGATGCAGCGTGAGAAGTCCAGAAGCGATCACAGGACCGATCAGAAACGCGCTCCGTCGGAAAGTCTCGGTGCTGGCGAAGCCACGAGCCAGTCGGTCGGCCGAAACGCTCTGTTTGACGATGGCGTAGCTCGCGCCGAGCCCGAACGATTTCCACGCCTGGGCGAGCACGAGGCCGACGAACACCCAGATCCACGGCTGAATCGAGATACCTGCGAGGGTGACCGTCCCGAACGCGGGAGCGACGAACCACAGCAGAAAGCCGAGCGTCGACGCGAGTCCGAACACCGTCAGGGCGTATCGCGAGCCGATACGATCCGAGACCATGCCGCCGGGGTAGGGGTAGACCGCGCTGATGAGGTTGCCGAACGTCCCAAAGAGGCCGATCACGAACGCGCTCGCGCCGAGGACGTTCAGGTACTCTGGGAGAAATCGGGTGGTCATCTGAAAGCCGAGGCTGAACGCGAACATCGCCACCGAGAGCACGAACACGTCGCCACGGAGCGCCAGAAACTGCCGGTAGCCATCCAACGGACTGGCCTCACGCTCGCTCATTGGTTGGACTTCCGCCGTTCGCCTGCAAAATACCACCGAAAGCGCGGCTGTTCGGCCGACTCCGACCGAACCCATAAAGGTCAGTGCGGTCGGAGTGTGGGGTAATGACGATCTCGCTCGGCACTGCGAGTGCGGCCCCAGGCGAACTCAACGTGGGTCGACTCGATGTCGGTGAAACCCGTGACGGAAGCGCTGCCGAACTGCCAGTGGCGGTTATCAACGGCGTCGACGACGGCAAACGGCTCTATCTGCAGGCGGTCAGCGACGGCGACGAACTCAATGGCCTGGGCGTTATTCGCCGGGTCGTCCCCCAACTCGATCCGTCGACGCTGTCGGGGTCGGTCGTCGTCGTCGGCATTGTCAACTACTTCGGCTTTCAGGTGGCCGAACACCGCAACCCGATCGACGACCGCAAACTCAACCGCACGTTCCCCGGCGACGCCACCGGTAGTTCCAGCGAACGCATTGCGGCGGCGGTGTTCGAAGCCGCCAAACAGGCAGACCTCATTCTCGATCTCCACCAGGGTTCGACCAGCCGGATGATCGACGAGGTCCGGGTTCGGTGTGGGCGTCGACACAGCCTCCACAGCGAGTGTTTGCGACTCGCAAAGATCTTCGACTGTGGCTACGTCCTCGATCAGAAAGGCCCCGAGGGGCAACTCGCGCGTGTCGGCCCCGACGAGGGCATTCCAACGATCGATCCCGAACTCGGCGGCTCGGTCGGCTTCAGCGAGGAAAGCATTCAGCGCGGCGTCGAGGGCGTGTTCAACGTGCTCCGGTACTACGATTTCCTTGAGGGTGAAGTGAACACCGGCCGCCAGACGCGCGCCAAACGGTTCGATCAGTACGGCGCGCCCGCTGGCGGCATCGTCGACTATCGGGTCGAACTCGGCTCGCGCGTATCGGCCGGCGAGACGATCTTCGAGGTCACCGATGCGTTCGGCCAGATCACTGCCAGCGTGAGTGCCGACAACAGCGGCATCTTCTGGCGGTCGCGGCGGCTGCCGCAGGTCGCCGCCGGCGAGTACGTCTGTTCGGTCGGCACCAACGTCGACAGCTACTGACCGGCCCCTTTCAATTTTCACCGTTCGGGATGTGTCGGTGCGTCGAACCCACCCCTAATCAGGGGTTTGGCGATGTGTCGACGCGCACATGGCGGCACCTCGTACCACCCTTTTTCGAGCTCGCGGTCGACCTCGCGCTCTACTTTTCCTGGCTCGGTGGTTCCGCAGTCGCGACACCGATACCCCTGGTTGCGACCCGCAGATTTCATCCGTCGACCGCAGTTGGGGCACGTCGGCGTGACCCGTTCGGTGCGGTTCAGCGCTCGAACCGCGAACTTTTCGAGTTTGATCGTTCCCCCCGAGTGCTCGCCGCAGACGGTCAGCCGGTCGCCGACCCGGAGGTCACGGACCCAGTGGCGAAACCGTTTGGTCGGCTCGAACGCCACGCAGTCGACCGTATTTGTATACTCGTCGCCGCGCTCGGCCAACTCGACGAAGACGTGGCCCCCTCGTCGTGTCTCGGGTTGGGTGGAGACGACGCCGTCGACGCGGTATCCTGCTCGCTCCCGAAGCGAGCCGATCGTTCCTGTTTCGAGATGGTGGTCGGTTCCCTGGTTCGTCAGGAAGGTGGCCGCTCGGTCGACCGGCTCGGTTCCCTCGCTGGCGGCGATTTCGGCAGCGACCGTCTCGACCGCGTCGGTTGTTTCGCCACGAATCCCGTAGAGGATCGGCCCCGGCGCGTTGGGCACACAGACGGCTTGGGATTCGCCGCGGTCGACGGTGTCCCACACCTTGGGATAGCCCGCCTCGGCGGCTGCAAAGACCGCGTCGTGGTCGACCTCGCGAGGTGTGCCACTCCGGTCGAACTCCCGGTAGGCGATTCGTTCGTAGGTCCACTCGTCGAACGCGGCCCATGCACCGACGGCCGCCAGCGCACCGATCCGTCCACGACCTTCAACTTCACAGCCTTCGGCTGCCCAGCCGCCGTGTTTGTAGCCCGCGTCGTCTGCGGCCGCGAGCGTCCGTTCGAGCGAGTGACGGTGGCAAACCGCTCGCCGGGCGTGGTCGACCACTCGCTCGTCGACCGCGTCGGGACTCCCGGGAGCGACGACGACGCCCGGGCTCGTCCGGCTGTCGGCGTCGATGGCGAGCGATTCGACGACGTCGCAACCCAACTCGAACGCCCGGTCGACGTCAAGGTCTGTGTGGAGTGCGAGCGCGGCATTCCCCCGAGTTTTGTGTTCGATTGCCGGATTCAGGCGTACGAGCAGTCGGCGGTCGACGCGGCCACCGTCGGCCTCGATCGCCTCGGCCAGCCGCGTGGCGAGGTAGGTCGTACACATCCCCTCGTTACGAGAGTCGGTGTCGTCGAGGCCGATCACAGTCATTAGCGGCTGTTGGTGATCCCACTGAAAACCAGTTTCGAGTCGATCGACGACTCACTGTCGTTGTGACTCTCGGTTATCGAATCCGGGGACGTGGGCGTGGTCGACGGTGCGTGGCGACGGAACACATATAAGGCTAAACTCGCCTATATCCGGCTATGTCACGCACAGCACTGGTCGGCAACATCACGGCGATGCTGGAGGACGCGGGGTTTCTCGTCAGCGACCGGTGTTCGGTTCGACCCAAGAGTTTCGACCTTGCGGCGCGGCGCGGCGAGGACCTCGTGCTCTTGAAAATCCTCGGCAACATCGACGCCTTCACCGGCGAAACGGGTGCCGAGCTCCGTCGGCTGGGCGACTACCTGTCGGCGACCCCGATGGTGATCGGCCTGCGAACCCGGAACCAGGATCTCGAACCCGGCGTCGTCTACTTCCGCCACGGCGTCCCGGTGTTCAACCCCGATACGGCCTACGATCTGTTCATCGAGCAGGTCCCACCGCTCATCTACGCGGCCCCCGGCGGCCTCTACGTGAGTATCGACGGCGACCTACTGGCCGACGAGCGCGAGGAGCGCGGCTGGAGTCTGGGTCGACTTGCCACTGAACTCGGGGTTTCGCGGCGCACAGTGTCCAAATACGAAGACGGAATGAACGCCTCGATCGAGGTCGCCATCCAGCTCGAAGAGCTGTTCAACCAGCCCTTCTCGAACCCGGTCTCCGTGTTCGACGGGGCCGAGGGAGTTCGAGACGCCGACCCGATCCCCGACGGCCCGGAGGTCGACCCCGACGACAAACACGTGCTGGCGGCGTTAACGAACGCGGGGTTCGATGTCCATCCGACCAACCGCTCGCCATTTAAAGCCGTCAGCGAGGACAGCGATTCGCGTGAGCGGACGGTGCTGACGGGTCACTCCTCGTTCACGCCGAGTGCCGAAAAACGCGCGCGGTTGATGAGTTCGATCGGCAAGGTCACCGAAACGCGGTCGATCTACTTCACGACTGATCGTGTCAACCGCGAGTCGGTCGACGGAACGGCCATCGTCTCCTGCGAGGAACTGGCTGCGATCGACGACCCCGACCGTATTCGCGAGTTGATCCACGAGCGGGCGGCCGATCCGGACGAGTAGTTCGACTTAGGCGTAGTGGGCTTCGAGGTGGGCGACGATATCGTCGCTTTCGGCCATACCGTCGGCGCCGTGTTCCTCGTCGATAAGGACTGGGACGCCGGTCTGACCGCTTACCTCCTCGACTTCGGTGCGCTCGCTGTGTGCACGCGGGACCTTCCGGGACTCGTATTCGAGGTCGAGTCCGTCGAGTTTATTGATCACTTTCGCACAGTACGGACAGCCGGGCAGTTCGTACAGGATGAGGTTTGCCATCACGATTAGTAGGACCGCAATACAAAAGAACCCCGTGATCCTGTGCGCTACGGTCACACACCCGTCTACACGCTCATGTCGACCACGACCTGTTCGGAGTCGGCCCCGTCGACACGCTCCAGCGAGTCGATGCCGGTAATTTCGAACCGAGCGCCGCCCTCATCGCTCTCGTTGGCGCTAATCTCCCACCCGTGGGCGGTGATGATCTCCTTGCAGATGCTGAGCCCGAGGCCCGTTCCCGTGTCGCTCGTCGAGTAGCCGCTGTCGAACACGCTCGACCGCTCGCCAGCGGGAATCCCACAGCCGCTGTCGGCTATAAAAACCCCCGAGTCGTCGACGAGCGGGCCGACGCGGATCGTCATCTCCGGCTCCTCGGTTTCTGCCGTCTCTGCCGTCTCTGTTGTCTCTGCCGTCTCTGTTGTCTCTGTCGACCCCTGTTCGATACTGTTGTCGGGCTGTGTCTGGCTGCTTGTCGAGCCGTGCTCGATACTGTTCCGAAACAGGTTTTCGAACACGTGTCGCAGCCGGCCACGGTCTGCCTCAACCGTGATCGGTGTCTCGACTTCGAGCGCTGTCTGGTCCGTTTCGACGACCGACCAGGCTTTTTCGCAGAGCGTTCCGAGTTCGACCTGCTCGGTTGTGTCGACGGTTTTGCCTTCTCTGGCCAGCGTGAGTGTGTCCTTGATGATGGCGTCCATCCGCTCGTGGGCGGTGGCGATCTGGTCGAGCTGCTCGAGCTGCTCGCCCCCGTCGCTCTCGTGTTCCTTGCGGACGAGTGTGAGCCATACCTCGGCAACGTGCAGGGGGTTTCGAAGGTCGTGTGAGACGATGTTTGCGAACTGCTCCAGGCGGTCTCGCTCGCGTTTCAGGGCATCTGTTTGGCTCTCCAACTGGTCGACGACCTCCTGTCGTTCGATCGCCCACGCTTCGAACACGCCCATCACCACGCCAACCAGTGCGCCCAGGCTTCCAGCCCATCGGACGGTACCGACGGCGAAATGCACCGAGAGAACGCTCGTTGGCATCGAACCAACTGCTAGCCAGCTGATTAGTATCACGCCCGTCGCTCCGCCGCCCAGACTCCAGGCCCCGAGCCGCCGATAGCGATCTTCCGGGAGATCGTTGTTTGTGAGCCAGTGGCCCATATACACCAGCCCGCCGATAAACGCCAGGCTCGACACCACACCGATAAAATAGCCGTTCGGTAGCGTGATCGGATACAGCCCGGCGCTCAGCAGTTCGCCTGCAAGCACCAGTGCGAACAGTAACCCTGCTCCCGAAACCATCGCGGGCAGTTGATTCGCTACCTGTCGACACTCGGACATCGTTGTGTTCGTACCTACGAATTTAGCCCCTGTATAAAAACAGTATTGAATCCTAACAATAACCGCGGTTTCGGTATCTCCTGGTTCAGTCGAACGCCGACAGGGCACCGACTGGGGCGTCGGTCAGCTCACGCGCCCGCGACATGCCGGTCGTCCCGACCGCGATGAGCGCGAACACGCCAGCGATGGGGGCGTCAGCCTGGCGGGCGATATCCAACAGGAGTTCCTGGGTTTCGCCCGACCGAATCAGGTCGTCGACGATCAACACCGAGTCGCCAGCCGAGAGCGCGCAGGCGGGTAGGTAGTAGGTGAGTTCGATTCCCGACGCGAGCCGTTGTCGGGATTCGATGAACTCCTCGACGGCTGTCTCTTTGGATTTCTTCGCGTAGGCCAGCCGGGCATCGAAGTAGGAGGCCATCGCCGCGCCCGTCGTAATGCCGTCGGTGGCGGCGGTCAGTACCACGTCGGGGTGTTCGAAGCCGAAGCTGTTGGCGGCGACGGGCGCGACGAGATTGAGAAACGACTGGTCGAAGACGACCGCCGAGTTGTCGACGTACCCCTCGTCGTCGAACGTTACCCGCGCCTGCAACTCGTCAGCCAGCGCCTCGCGGCCGATCCCCTCGACGACGTCACGGGCTCGTTCGGTGCCGGGCAGTACATGACCGTTGACGTACCGGTTGAGATCGCCCGCCGGGAGTCCTGTCACCTCGGAGAGCTCTTCGTAGGTCCGGGTCTCTTTGAGCATCCGCAGGACTGCCACGGCCTGCAGTTGGAGGGCGGCCTTCTCTGCTCTGTTCATAACTAAATCGTCGCTGTTGTGCAAGTATGAATATGTCGATACCTATATCTGCAAATACACACACACACATGAACAGATACGGTTGCTCCGTTGTTGGTGAGGGGCATCGTTCATCGAGTGGCCCATCGCAAGCTTCCTCGGCGCTGCTCTCATCGCCGTCGACGGTCGACAGTTGTGGTCTCTGTGGCTCGAGGCGCCTCGAACGGTTGTATTTCACCGTTCCGACAGGTACCGTATAGCCGGTGCCTATCTGGGATTCTGTTCGTTCACAACATACCCACGACCGGTACACTGGCTCGGGACCGTCTCGATTCCGTCCCTCTGGCTGTTGCTCTACATCGTCGTGGCTACCGGAATGCCGTGGGGAGGTCTCTCAGCCATCGGGCTCGTGTCCGTTTGCATCCATTGGCGCTGGCAGCTACGCGGGTAGCCTCTACACCCACGCAATCGGCTCTCCATACGGCAACGTCTCGCTTCCACTCGTTGTCCCCGCACTCGTCCCTGCAGTCGTCTACACCGCCCCGGTCGACATCGTCGTCGACACCGATTTTTGGACATGGCCCCACCTGCTCGTTCCGGTCGTTTCAAGAGCTGTTGGGCTCGCCGCCGCCCTCCAGTTCGTCGAGCGGGGATATCGACAGCACGATGATCCAGTCGACTGGGAACGGACCGTCTTTCCGGCCGGGTTTCGGCTCATCGACGAGACGCAGCTTTCGCAGACCCGATACGGACCGACTGCGGGAGTCTCATTCAACCCACGAACAACGTTCCAGGGTTCTTTTCGACTGAACCCCCGCGGCTGGCTCGGTGCGGTCGTCTTCGTTGCGCCCCTGGTGGCGCTGTCGCTCCACGGGGAGACACTGGATAGTGATCGTGCGTTCAGTGGGATCATGACCGTGGGAGTGGGGCTTGTGATCCATTTCGGGCTCCGCCTCGAAGGCGACGGCGGGAAGACAACAGACCAACAGGACTGACCGCCTACCGCTCGCGAACCACGACGAACTCGGCGAGATCCCTGAGATAGGCTTTGGCGTCGGTGTCGTCGACGCCGGTTCGATCGAGCGCCTCCAACGCGAGATCTGACTGTGTACGGGCGCGAGCATCGCCTTCTTCGGGGGTGAGGTCGGTCACCTGCACCAGCGAGGGCCGGTCCATCACCTCGTCCTGTCCGGCCGGTTTGCCGAGGTCGTCGGCGTCGCCGGTTGCATCGAGCACGTCGTCGCGTATTTGAAAGGCGACGCCGACCCGTTCGGCGTACTCACCGAAGGCCTCGACGGTGGCGGCATCGGCTTTTCCGGCGACTGCGCCCAGTTCTGCGGCGGCGCGGAACAGCGCACCCGTCTTCCGGCGGGCGAGCGTCATATACTCGGCTTCGGTGGTGGGTCGGTCGACCAGCTCGGTCGCCTCGCCCTCACCGAGTTCGACCATGGATTCGGCGACGATCCGCGTCGCCCGCTCGCTGCCGAGAAAGAGGCCGAACGCCTCGCCGAGCAGGCCGTCGCTGGCGATGATCGCCGGGCCATAGCCGTGGGCGGCCCACGCGCTGGGTGTCCCACGGCGGACTTCTGAGCGGTCGATGATGTCATCGATAACGAGCGAAGCGTTGTGGACCAGCTCGATACCCGCCGCGAAGTCGACCGCGTCTTCGGGCTCGCCACCGAGGGCTTCGCAGACGAGCAGCGTGACTGCCGGTCGGACACGTTTGCCGCCCGCGAGGACGACGCCGTCGAGCTGGTCGGCCAGCTCGTCGGGATCGGTTGCCTCGATAACCGATTCGAGCTGGCTGTTGACCAGCCCGACTCGACGCTCCAAATACTCCATCTGCCTGTTGTAGGAACTCTCGGCGCAAGTAGGTGACGGAACCACCGTTAGTCTGATTTCTCGTCCTCGTCGACCGTCGAGCCGTCAAGCGCATCGATGTGGGGCAATGAAATGAGGTTCTCGCGACCGATCCGGAGCTTTTCGATCTGGCCGTCGTCAGCCATCGACGACAGCTGCTGTGAAACCTTGGCGTCGGACCACTTGGTTTCGGTGACGATATCGGCTTGGCGCATCCGGCCGCCGTTGCGTTCGAGCAGCCGAATCACCCGCTCGTCGTCGGCCAGAAGCGAGAGGTCCTCGGCTGGCTCGGGGTCGGTCGACGATTCGCTCGCTGGCTCGCTCGAGATGTCGGTCGACGATGAGTCGGCTTTCGACTCCTCGGAATCACTGCCGCCGTTGGTCCCGACCTCGCCGGTTGCGCTGGCGGCGGTGGAACCCCCGCCGGAGGAGTCATTGCCGCTGCTGGTGTCCATCGTTGACCCATCCACCTCGTCGTCGGTCTGTCGGCGAAGTAACAGTGCGCCGCCGATGATTGACACCGCGATCACGGTCGCCGCCACGAGCAGTTCCCACGAGGGGCCCGTAGAGGGTTCGAGGATGATTCCGATGTGGTCGTCGGACTCAAACGTGTGGGGACCTGTCACAACGACTGTGTTATCCGAGAAGCCGACATTAGCGCTCGTAATCGAATAGCCTGGTGGGGTAGTGATCCGAAGCTCCTGGTCATCACTGAGCGTCGACAGCCACGTCTCGTTGTCTCCGGTTTTAAGCGTCTCGTCGAACAGAAGCGTTTCGTTGTCCGCTTCGAGGAACTCGACCCAGGTAAACGAGAGTTTGAGCGTGCCGACGTCGCCCTGAACGCTACTGGACCGGTCGACGTTTTCGACCGACATCTCACGGTCGGTTTGCTCGCTGGCGAGCCGCACGAGGTTTTCGTACAACGAGAGATCGGGGCCTGCAGTGACCGCTCCGGCCTCGTACTCCTCGCCCATTTCCTGAAACGCCTCCTGCTCGCTTTCGTTGTCGAGTTCATACTCGGTGGTCACCGTCCAGTCGGCGCTCCGATCGGCTTGGAGATTGATCGCAAACACCGTCGACGCCTCGGTCGAGTCGCCTTGGAACTGGGCCACAGCGGGATGGTCGGTCGTCTCTATTGACGGTGTGCCCAACTGGTCAACCGTGTGGCTTTCACCGTCCGTAACGGCAATCCCTCCGGCTGCTCCGGCCGGGATGACACCCAGTGTGAGGAGGGCGACGAGAACGACAGAGAGCACGACAGACCGCATTACTGGCATCTCACAGCCGTCGGGGAAAACGCTTTCTATCAGTACGATCCGTCTGACAAACGACGCCGTTCCATACGAAACCTGTCAGTTTCGGTCGCCGCAGATGCCAGCCTGGTGACGGTCAGTCGACTCCGTTGCGAGTCTCTGTGTTTGTTTGTTGATTCTACTCGACGATCATCTTGCGGAGCGATTCGATGCCGCCGGTCGAACTCAGCAGTGACTGGTCGAGCTTGTCGAGAATCGCTTTCTGGTTGAGGTAGCTCGCAAACGCGAGAATGGTCGGCGGCCACAGGCCGACGAACAGCCCGCGCGTTTTGTTGCCTTTGAGATAGAACTGGTGCCAGGCCAACAGCACCGAGGCTCCTGATGCAAGCAGTGCGATGTCTGCGCCGCGTTTTCCAGCCATCGCCTCTGTGTTTTCCGAATCCCCGCCGGATTGTACTACCGTGCCGCTGTCGGATTCTGATTTCAGTAGCGCCATGCACCCGATATTCGGCCGCTCACCGTAAGAACATTCTTGGTGGCTAACATGAGTGTCGACACAACGAACGTATTCGTCTGACCGATTACGGCGCGTCTTCCGGGACGTGACTGTGGCCGCAGTTGGGACACTCGACTTCTTCGGCGCGGAGTTTGGCGCTCTGCTGGCGGACGTCTCGCATCACCGAGGAGATCCGTTCTTCGGCGTTGAGTTCGTCGTCGACCGCGAGGTCGACGCCCTCGACCTCCAGGAGGAACTTGGCGACCTCGGTGACCTCGTACATGAGGTCATCGAGCTCTTCGGCCGTGAAAAACCCCGACATGGCCCCGTACAGAAACGTCGAGCCAGCTTTGGTCACCTTGCCTTCGAACGACGAGCGGGCCTGATTGACCGCCTGGGGTGTGTAGGTGTCGGTCATAAAGGGAATCAAACGTGGAAGGTTCTCACCGATTTTGGTCATCTCGACGCCGGTTTCGGTCCGGAAATCCGCACAGAGGCGGGCGATCGCCCACTCGCGAGCGGTGATGTAGGTTCGATCCCGCAGGAACTCGTTGACCCGGTCGTACTGTGCGCCGTCCATCTTGGTGAACCGTTGGTACTTCCGGACGTCCGCTGGGACTGTGGGTTGCTGGCTATCATTGGTTGGTTCGTCGTCCCTGTCGCCGACTGCCTCATCGGTCTCGTCGTCCCTTTGTTCCGGACCGGCCGCCGAGTCGGCCCGGTCGGCGGGATCGGGTGCGGCGTTGTCGTCCATACCCACGGTCCGAACGGCCACCTCAAAAGGGTTGTCGTGGCCTCGTGCGGCGCTCACCGAAGGTCGGTCGACTGACAACGTTTTTGAGCCGGCGCTCCAAGGCGTGAGTATATGAAGGTCCTACTTGGTATCGGCGGCACAGATGGCTCGGTCGACGCGCTCGACCGCACCGTCGAGCGGGCGGTCGAGGCGGGCGACGAGCTGACTGTCGCCATCGTCGAGTCCGAGGGTACCGACGCGAGCCGCGACGGGCTCGAAGCCCGCGTCGAAAGCGCCGCCTCCGAGGCGGAGCTGTCGGTCGACGTTCGTCACGTCGAAGGCAATCCGGGCAGTTCGCTGGTCGATATCGCCGAATCGGAGGCGTTCGACGAGATCGTCCTCGGCGGGAGTACGACCAGTCCGATGGGCAAGATCAAGATCAATCAGACCGCCGAGTTCGTCCTGTTGAACTCGCACGTGACGGTGACGCTCGTCCGATGAACACTGACCGTCGCTACCCCGAGGCGGTTTCGGGACCGTTCGAGGTGCCGCCCGTCGAGTTCGTCGACCGCGAGGACCGAGAGATTGAGATCCGCCCCTACGATGGCTCCGAGACCGAGTACGAATCACTCGTCGAGATGTACACCGCGTTCGATCCCGCCGATCGCGCCCAGGGTATTCCGCCTGGCAGAGAGTCGCGTGTGCGGACCTGGCTTGACGGTATTCTCTCCGAGGACTGTCTGAACGTGATCGCGTGGGATGGTGAGACTGCTGCGGGCCACTCGACGCTGGTTCCAGATAACAGTGACTACGAGCTGGCGATTTTCGTCCTCCAAGACTACCAAGAGGCAGGCATCGGAACCCACCTTATCGAGTCACTTCTCGGCCACGGCGAAAGTCACGACATCAAGAATGTCTGGCTCACTGTCGAACGCTGGAACCATCCGGCAGTGTCGCTGTACAAAAAGGTCGGCTTCGAGACGACCGGGGCCGAGAGCTTCGAACTCGAGATGGCGATCCGGCTGGGCGAAGACGGCTGAGTTCAGACCGACAAGACCGGCTGACTCGCGTACAACAGGACGTACTCGGCGGCCTTTTCCAACACGTCACTCGACGCGTCAGCAGTCGGCTCGCGCGGGACAACGATGAAATCCGCATTGAGCTGTTCGGCCGTATCAAGTACGACGCCGCCGGGATGGAGCGTTTTAACCGCCGTCGAAAAGCCAGCGGCGATCGAGGTGGTGAGATCGACGTCGACGTCAGCCGCAAGCTCGCTCACGGCATCGCTGAACGCTTTGGTGTCGTCGGCGACATCGCCCTCTGCGACCGCTCCACGGTCGATCGCCCGGACCGTTGTCTCTCCGAGTACGTAGAGCGCGTGTACTGCCGCGCCGTACTGGTCGGCGATTGCGACCGCGTACTCGACGGCAGTCCGTGACTCCTCGCTTCCGTCGATGGGGACGACCACGAGGTCGACTTCGAGTTCCGCCATACGTGGTCGTCGAACGGAGTCCTGAAAAACGCTCCCCTCTATTCCGCTCGCCAGGATGTCGCCCTTTATCCCACATGGGGACGAACCACGAGCCATGTTCGAGACGATCGTGATTGCAACCGATGGCTCCGACAGCGTCAGCCGGGCGGTCTCGGTGGCGCTCGATCTCGCCGAGCGGTTCGATGCGACAGTTCACGCGCTGTCGATTATCGATGCCAGCGAGGTCGACTCCTCGCCCGAGGTGGTTCGAAGCCAGCTCCGTGAGGCACTCGCCGAACAGGCCGACGACGCGCTGGCGGCGATCTCCGATTCGACCGACCAACCGGTCACGACCGCCGTCCGCGAGGGCCGACCCGCTGTCGAGATCAGCACCTACGCCCGTGAGGTCGACGCCGACGTCGTCGCCACTGGCACCCGGGGTCGACACGGCGAAAACCGGTTTCTGATCGGCAGCGTGGCCGAACGCGTCGTTCGAACCTGCCCTGTTCCGGTGCTCACCGTTCGGCAGTTGGAAGACGCCGGGGACGCCGAAGCCGACGCAGCCGCTTGAGACCTGAGTAGTTAGTAGCTACTCCGAGTAGCCACCAACTACCACGGTCTCCACTGGTCAAACTACCACAATTTCAACTGATTAAACTACCACAATTTCAACTGATTAAACTACCACAATTTCAACTGATTAAACTACCACAATTTCAACTGATTAAACTACCACAATTTCAACTGATTAAACTACCACAATTTCAACTGATTAAACTAC
>NZ_JAQFWV010000035.1:0-30691 GCF_056175805.1 Halohasta sp. A2
GGCTTGATATGTCCATTTCAGGGAATGAGTAATCACTACTGAAATCCATCGATCCCTGTTGCAGAGTGCTGTTCATGCTGATTTCAGTCCTTCAGCAGCGGGAATAGTATTTGTGGGTAAGAGACAGGAATAGAACGCGCGTATCTTGCACAATATTTGATGCCAGCTATTGGCCAATATGACCAACTGTGCAAGAACTCACCCGCGGGCACCTTCTAATGCGTTTGCAAGAGATTCCCAGTGGAAGAGCGCGAGGATTTGGTCAATATTCACTCTGAAAAAACTGAAGTTAGTGATTCTGAATTTCTATACCAACCACGCGACCTACGAGGGTACACCGCCGCGACCCTGAGGCGGAACCACCGCTGGTTTTTGGCTCGCCCGGTCGACTCGGGGACCATCATCACGTGATACGCGTGAGTGACTATGATCTGAAGTGACGAGCCAGGAGGGCCAGGCTCACAAGGACGATCAGGCCAAACCCTGGGTTTCGTCATCAGTTGGTGATGGCTCTTCGTCACCGTCATCGGTCGATGGTGGCTCCTCCTCGTCAGCGTAGTCGTCGATCAGCGGTTCTCCGGCATCAGTTTCCGTCTCGCTGATACCCACGGCAAACGTCGACTGCCCGAACGTGTCGGCTTCGTACTGGATACGCCCATCGGCGGCTCGCGGGCCGACCCGTGTGATTTCGACGGGCCTCCACTCGCCATTGTCGAAGACGTAGAACTTCACCGTACTGTTGTCGGTGTCGTTCGTGAGTTCGGCATTTAGATCGGGCGAGACGCTAAACGTCGTTGTTTTGGCTCCGATGTCGTCGGGATTGAGATCTGGCTCGATAGTGAAGTAGCTGAGGACGGTTTCGCCGGGCTCCGTCGACAGGTCGTCGGTCGACTGGTCGATTTCCGAGACCAAGGTGCTGAGACGCACACCGACCGCGTTGTCTCGGTTCTGGTCCGTCGTGATCATCACCAGGTCGACACTGGTTCAGCCGTTGCGGGCCAGCGACTCGCCGTCGTTATGGCCGATGATGACCGCTCTATCTCGCTTCGCGTTGTCGACGTCGACTGTCGTCTGAGGCCGTCGTTGCTCTCGGAACGGAAAGTCGATTACCTGCGGAACGCCGTCCGCGCGTTCCGAGAAGACGATTTTACAGGGGCGGGGCTAGCTGACTGTTCGAACGCCGAGGTCGTCGACAGGTTGACCGAAATCACCGGTGTCGGCAAGTGGACCGCCCGAATGTACCTGCTGTTCGTCCTCCGGCATCCCGACATCCTGCCGCTCGGTAGTCTCGCCGTCAGACGAGCGAGCAGTTATACGGTGACCCCACCGAGCTGACGCGCGGCGAGATGCGCGAGTTCGCCGAACAGTGGCGGCCGTATCGGAGCGTCGCGACACGATACCTGTGGGCCACATATGAATCGGAGTCCTGAAGCTGGTCGGATCGGTCGACCCCGTTTTGCGTCGCTGATCACACTGGTAGGTAGGGTATACTCTTATGTCTTCGAACTGGTGCTTCGGTGTGAATATCTCAGTGATCGGAAGCGGGTACGTCGGGACGACGCTCTCGGCGTGTCTCGCGGATCTCAGCCACGAGGTGACGGCAATCGATATCGACCCCGTGATCGTCGAGACGATCAACGACGGACAGCCACCGGTGTCGGAATCCGGCCTCGACGATCTCCTGTCGACCCACAGCGGCGACCGACTTCGCGCGACGACATCCTACAACGCGGTCGACGAGGGCGACATGACCTTCCTCGCGGTGGGTACCCCCTCCGAAACCAACGGCCACATTGATCTCGATGGGATCTCGGCGGCCGCCGAAGCCCTCGGCGAGTCGCTCGCTGATGTTGAACGTGGGGACCGACATCTCGTCGTCGTGAAGTCGACGATCACCCCGCCGGGAATCGCCGAGGTCCGAGCGGCACTCGACGAGGGGCTGGGCGAAGTAGCAGGCCGGGTCGAGTTGGCGACCAATCCCGAGTTCCTCCGCGAAGGGAGTGCCGTCTCGGACTTCCTCGATCCCGACAAGCTCGTCTTCGGCACCGACTCGGAGTGGGCCACAGCAACGCTCCGCGAACTCTACGAGCCACTCGTGGGGGACGGGGTGTCGATCGTCGAGACCGACCCCGAGACGGCGATGATGGTTAAGTACGCCAACAACGCGTTTCTGGCGACGAAGATTTCGCTGGCCAACGACCTCGGTAACGTCTGCAAGGAGTTCGGCCTTGACGCCTACGAGGTGCTGGACGCCGTCGGACTCGACGACCGGATCAGCGAGCGGTTCCTACGGTCGGGTGTCGGCTGGGGCGGCTCGTGTTTCCCAAAGGATGTCGAAGCACTGATAGCCGCCGCCCGAAGCGAGGAGTACACACCGCACCTACTGGAGGCAGCCGTCCACGTGAACGATCGCCAACCGGTGCGACTGCTCGACCTGCTCGACGAGCACGTCGACGTAGACGGCAGGCAGGTCGCCGTCCTAGGGTTGAGTTTCAAACCCCAAACCGACGACATCAGGAACTCGCGGGCAATCCCGATCATCGACGGCCTGCTCGAACGCGGGGCGATCGTCGTCGGCTACGACCCCGTTGCGACCGAAAATATGCGCGAACGGTTCCCCGACATCGAGTACGCCGACAGCGCCGCGGAAGCCCTTGCGGGGGCCGCCGGTGCCATCGTCGTCACCGGCTGGGAGGAGTTCGCGGACCTCGACATCGAGTTCGAGGCGATGACCGAACCGGTCGTCGTCGACGGCCGTCGGATCGTCGAGCCGACTGACGGGATCACCTACGACGGACTGACGTGGTAGATGGTCCTACGACCGACGAGAGTCGACCAACTGCGACAAGCCGTCTTCGAGCGTCACTGTCGGCGTGTAGCCTAGCCCCTCGCGGGCCTTCGTGATGTCAGCTTCGCTCCGTTCGATATCGCCGGGTCGTGGGTCGACGTGGACGACCTCCGAGTCTGTGTCGGTGACCCGCTGGACTGTTTCGGCCAGCTCGCGGATCGTGATGTTGGAGCCGGTGCCGATGTTGTAGCTGGTCCCGGTCGACGCGGTCGTTGCCGCACGGAGGTTGGCTTGGACGACATCGTCGACGTGGACGAAGTCCCGGGTTTGCTCGCCGTCGCCCTCGACGGTGATCGGGTCGCCCGACCTCGCCTGATCGAGGAACGTGCTGATGACTCCGCTGTACTGGCCGCCGGTCTGTCGGGGGCCGTAGACGTTGAAATACCGAAGCGAGACCGTCTCAAGCCCGTACCGCTCGGCGTAGATCCGCATGTAGTAGTCGCCCGTGAGTTTTTCGAGTCCGTAGGGGGAAGCGGGCCGTTTCGGGGCCGCCTCGGGGATCGGAATCCCATCAGGGTGGCCGTAGATCGCCGCACTCGACGCGAAAACGACGCGACTATCGTTGGCACTGGCCGCTTCGAGGATATTCAGTGTTGCAGTCCCGTTCGTTTCGTGGCAGACCATGGACTGTTCGACGGAGGCTGGCACACTGACCATCGCGGCTTCGTGAAAGACAATGTCGACGTCCTCCATGGCCGCCGCCACCGTCTCGCGGTCGCAGATATCGCCCTCGATCAATTCCACAGTGGCGGGGAGATTGCTCCGCAAACCAGTCGACAGGTGGTCGAGCACGCGTACGTCGTTGCGGTCGACCAGCGATTCGACGATGTGGCTCCCGATAAACCCCGCACCACCCGTAACGAGAACCGTCTTCCCAGCGAATTCGTAGTCAGGCATCGAGCCGGTCTATCAGACCACGACATAATGTAATGGACCTGCAACTGGATCGTTCTGGAATCGAAGAAGAATAAATACACACCTATGATCCCGATGCGAGACGGTCTCGTGTATGAACCGCTGGCCCAGGGTCGACACCGGCCGATTAGGAACCTCATACCAAGCGTTAGCTTCCCATACAACCAAACTAACAATATCTACCTACTGCTTTTCGGTAGTTAGAAGTTCATTACTAACCCGACTATGTCGAACGCGAGTCGGGTTGCCGCAGTCGACGATCCATACACTCATGTGGTTAATAGGTGGAATTTTTCACATACCAGATAGTAGTAAACACAAAAAATATAGAGTATTTTACTTGTGTGATAATATTTATTTATGTATTTAATACTAACATTTTTAGAAGGTTTAAATATGGATGCTGGAACCTACTGCCGTGTCGGGCCAGTAGTCCGACCATTACCGAACGATAATCTATGCCTACTCCCAACGAATTCGACAGACGGTCGTATCTGAAACTCACAAGTGTCTCGGTCGGCGCTGCCGTAATAGGACTCCAGAGCGGGGTCGTCAGCGCAGCGACGACAGCCGAGCCGAGCGGGTACGGACTCGGCGGCTATGGCTACGGAGCGTACGGAACCCCAAGTGTCGACAGTCCGGTCGCAGTCAGTACCGACAGCGCAACGGATGTCGGTCAGACTGAGGCGACGCTCACCGGAACGCTCAGTGATCTCGGCGAAGCTACCAGCGCAGAGGTCAGCTTCGAGTGGGGACCGATTAGCGATGGTCTCCAGGAAACGACAGACTCACAGCTTCTTTCTGCTACCGAAAAGGTCACCGCCTCTATAGGAGGGCTTACACCCGGAACAGACTACATCTTCCGCATCGTTGCCGCCGGAAGCAACGGAAGCACCGATACAGGAACCGAACGACAGTTTACGACCCGAACCGCCACAGCGGACCTAGAGTCTGAGACGACGCTCCTCCCACGGAATGGCAAGCTCGTCAACGCTCGCTTTGAGTCCGAACACACGGGCTACACCGGCGACGGCTTCGTCAACTTCCGCGAGGCTGACAGTGCCGTCGAGTGGGAAGTCAAGACCGAATCGAGCGCCGACTACGATCTCACGATCCGGTATGCCCTCGGTGCCGACGACCGGACCGGCCAGCTCATAGTCGACGGGATCCAGCAGGGACTCACCGTCGACTCGACCGGCGCGTGGACGACGTGGGAAACCGTAACCGAACGCATTAGCCTCTCGGAGGGTACCTCGACGCTTCGCATCGAGGCCACCGGTGAGGACTTCGGCAACGTCGACAGCGTCGACCTGGATCGAGTCACGACAGAGGAATCGACCGACGAACCGGCCGACGAACTGACCGACGAACCGACGACGAAGCTCCTGATGGCACGGGACGGCGAACTCAAAAACGCCAGTTTGGAGTCCGAACACACGGGGTATGTCGGCGATGGCTTCGTCAACTTCGGCCGCTCGAACAGCTATGTTCAATGGGACGTCGAGTCGGCAGCCACCACCGAGTACGAACTCACGATCCGGTACGCCCTCGGAGCCGACGACCGGACCGGGCTGCTCACCGCCGACGGGAGCCAGCAGGAACTCACCGCCCCTTCGACCGGCGCGTGGACGAACTGGGAGGCAACGACCGCGCGCGTTACCCTTCCGGAAGGAACCTCAACGCTACGCATCGAGGCCACCGGAGAGGACTTCGGCAACGTCGACGCGGCCACACTCATACCTCGTAAGTAGAACCCAGAGGAGACGTGAAACTCGTTACGGCTCCTCCCTAGTGAGAGTGAGCTCAACAACGCCTGCTTTGAGACCGAACACGACGGCTACACCGGCGACGGCTTCGCCAATTTTTATCAGTCCGACGGCTCCGTCGAGTGGGATATCGACAACCCAGCGTCCAACCAGTTCGAACTCATGATCCGCTACGCCCTCGGTGCCGACGACCAAACCGGCCATCTCACCGCTGGCGATAACTAACAAGAACTCACCGTTTACTCGACCGGCGCGTGGAGGACGTGGGCAATCGTAACCGAATGCATTAGCCTCCCTGCGGGCTCGACCGCGCTCCGAATCGAGGCCACCGGTGAGGTCTTCGGCACCGTCGACAGCGTCGAACTCGAACGGATTCAGTAAGCACCGCCTACTCGCTGGTAGGATCCTTTTACTATCTATCGGGTCGGTTCCGCTGGCGGTTCATCGGTGGTGGGTTCGAGCCGTTCCTGAGGGACGGTCACGTGGTCGAGATATCGGATGAGGTGCGTCTCTGGCTCGAACTCGCCAGTCGACTCGACGACCTCTCCTGCGGCGTCCCGAACAAGAAGGTCGAGTTCGTCGACGCCCGCGGCGACGGTCAGACACGCCGTCGAGGAGAAGCGTGGATTGATCTCGATAGTGTAGGCCGTTCCATCGTGAAGGATCTGCTGGATGTTGATCGGACCAGCCGGTTCAAGCGTGTCGTGGATGCCGCGACACGCCGCGTCGACCGCAGACGCGTGACGAGTTACCCCGCGAACTGTCGAGCCCTGCTTCTCGATGGCCTCCTTCGGGACCGTTCCGAGCAGGCGATCATCACTGGTAGCGACGACGCTCGTTGTGTACTCGGTGCCAACAATTCGTTCCTGAACGATGACCCTCTCGGGATCGTCGACCGCCGCAAGGAAAATATCGAGATCACTTTGACTGTCGAGTCGTTCGACCCCGCGACTCCCACGTCCAACGCGGGGTTTCCCGATCAGTGGGTATGCCTTAGCAGGGACCTCGGCAGCGACAGTTCCGAGCCACGTTCGGGGGACCGTGTGCCCAGCCGCTTCGAGTAGGCGGGTGGTCCGGTACTTGTCGCGTGCGATCTCGATCACGTCCTGTCGTGGTGCCACGACTCCGACCTCGGGGAGTACTGTCCGAAGCTCCGGGAGCCGTGGGAGTTCTTCGTCGACCGTTGGGACGATAACATCGACCGCGTGATTTCGGGCGACTTGTGCCATCACGTCGACCCAGTCGCCAGCGGTGGCACGGGGAACTCTTGCTGCCGCGTCGGTCATAAAGAGCCCGGCAGCCTCGGGATCCATATCGACGGCGACCAGCTCGTGATCGGTCGTATCACTGAGCGAGCCTATCGCACCGATGCCAGCAGCGCCGCCAGCACCGGTGATCAGAATGGTTACCATATGTAAGTAGATCGAACGGGATACTATAGTTGTACACCGCTTACTGAAGTCCTTCTCGGCCGGAGTCTCTCTCATGGATGCGATCTGCTTCGATCTCGACGGGACGCTGTTCGACGACCGGCAGTACGTCCGCGCCGGGTTGCTTGCTGCGGCCAACGTTATCGAAGACGAGACCGGCGTCGACATCGCCGCGGAGTTGTTGGCGGCGTACTTCGGGCGTGGGCTCACCGAACGGACCTTCGATCGGGTCCTTGATGAACACGGGCTGTCGACCGACCTCGTCCCAGAGTTAGTGGCTGCCTACCACAGGAATAAAGCCCCAATCGTCCCGTTTCCCGATGCCGAGCCGACGCTCGAAGGCCTCCAGCTGGAGTACGACCTCGCTGTGGTGACCGGCGGGACCAATGGAGAAGCGAAACTCAACCGTCTTGGCATGGCCCACTACTTCGATGCCGTCATCGTCGCGCCGGACCGCGGCTGGTCGAAACGCGGGCCCGAGCCGTTCGGGGCGGTGCTCGGGGAGCTGGACGCAACGCCAGCAGCGACGGCTGTTGTCGGCGACAGGCCAGCGGTCGACTTCGCCCAACCCAACCGAATGGGAATGTTGACAGTCCGGGTCCGGCGCGGCCAGTATGCGTCGGTGGCAGCGAGTGAAGAAACCGAACCGGATCACGAGGTCGACAGTCTGGATGTGGTTCCGGGTGTGCTTCGGCGGGAACAGTCGGCTGTGTAGGCGCAACAAAGGCTGCTCGCCGGGATGAGTAGCTCATCTGAGCCAGCCTATCCGGTCCCGTCTTGGGCTACGTTTCCGGGTCGACGTACCAGATCGTGTACCCACCATTGGCGTAGATCCTGTCAGCACCCCTGTCGGTGCCCAGTCGCTGGAGATCGGACTCGGAGTAGTAGGTGTACTGATCACGAACCGAGGGATCGAGGGATTTCGGGACCTCCGTGTCGTACGGTTTGGTCACGATGTAGGTCTCGTAGCCGTCGACGGCCGTGCCAACCGATTCGTGGGAGGCATATCCAAACCCCCTATCGAGCGTCGCGGATTCGCTGCCGAACTCACGGAACTTCGACACCCCGAAATCGCCGCCGACGCTATACTCCCGCATCTTGTAACTCATGTCGGCGGCGGCACCGACAGCCTCGTCAGACTGGTAGTCGTAGAACCAGTCGGTTCCCTGTTGTTCGGCATACGTTAGATGGTAGTTGTCGTTGTAGGAAGTCATCACCGAGAGCCCCGCTGTCGAGAGGAGCAACACCACAATGAGGAGTTGGACCGCCGTCCCGCGTCCGAACGGCCACGACAGCCGACCAGCGAGCGAACGATAGAGGAGGGTTCCCGCGAGCAGCGTTGCAAACAGGATCATATACCGGGCGTTTCGGATCGGGTTAGAGGCGACAATATAGAAGAATATCCCGACGACTGCGAGGCCGACACCAGCACCGAACTGGGTCGTGAGCCACGCTTCGGCGGGTGAGTACTCCCGTGTCGAGAGATACCAACCGACCGCGCTGAGCACGGCGACTCCTGCGAGCAGTCCTATGACGAACTGTGGTCCGTAGTTCGTGACGAACCCGGTTACCAACTGCTCGACACCGTCGACACTCCGGAGTTGGCCGAAGATCGTGTCCGCGACGGTTTCGGTACCCTCACTTTCACTGCTCCCCCCACCGCTCCCACTGTCGCTGTTAGAGCTGAGTACACGCCCGGCAAACTCCTGGATCTGTGCGAACTGGAGGAACCATGCGAGCCATCCGACGGTCAGCCCGACCGCAAACACCGCCTCGAAGGTGTAGGTGAGCGACTGGTTCGTGAGTCGACCGTATACGAAACGAACCACCAACGACAGGCTGAGTAAGCCGATCAGATAAAGGGTCGTGATCGGATGGAACATTAGGAACGTCAGGCTGAAGATGACGAGTAATACGAGATGCGAGCGCCGCCGGTCGCTATTGTAGGCACCCACAAACAGCGCGAGGACCACTGGCAGGAGCAAAAACGAGAAGATCGCGGGGTGCAGCGAGTGGTGGAACTCCCGGTAGAAGAGCGGCACACTCCAGACCAACACGGCGAGGCCCGCGTTCCGATCACCCAGTATCGTTCGGCCGAGCAGATACATCGAGAGGATATACAGCGGCGTGAAAAACGCTGACAATACCGAGGTAACTGCCTCCAGCCGGATACCGAACGCATCAAGCCCGGCGATCAGGACGTGAATGGCTGGATACCAGTCGTTTGCGGGGATCGCCCCGGTTTCGGTGATCTGTTTTGCGGTTCCGAGGTGGGCCAACGCGTCCGCACTACCACGCCCGTACATCGCCCACCCCCGGAACAATGGAATCAGATGGAAAAGCGCGTACAGCGAACAGATAAACGTAACGCCATAGATCCAGTCGCGCCCACCCACAATGGCCGAACGGAGCACGAGTAGTATGGCAGTCGACAGGCCGAGCAGAAACAGGACCCACAGCGCGGTCGGATACGCTGCGTAGATCGACCCCTCGTAGGTCGTTGCGGGCGGCGTGATCACCAGCCAGATGGCGACGCCCGCATTACTGCATCCGGTAAGCAATAGGAGCAGTGTCCGAACCGTACTGCTGCTAAAAGTGGTGACCGCACGTAGGTGCCTGAACAGATTCGTGTGTGGCGTTCGTTGTGTCATATGTCGTGGTCAAGACTGCGTATACGGCCGACAAACCGATCCACCTGCAAAGTTAGCCACTGACTGTCCGATCGGAACCCGAGAAAGCATCGACTAGTATCGGGCTCGTATCTGGCAAGAGACTCTCCCGCGGGAGGAAGCACGTCTGAGGCGGGGACAGGCGGCGCTGGACGAATCTCCGACCGGTAGGAGACGAGTAACGATGCCCGTTCAGCTATCGACTAAGCCAATGGCAGCCCACGAACCACTCGACGTGTGTTTTCTCATCAACCACCTCGATACCGGGGGGGCCCAGACGCTCCTCCGCAATATCACCGAGTTGGACGACCGATCGAACGTCAGCTACACGGTCTGTTTCGCCGGTGGACCGAACGAACTCGGGGCGACGTTCGAGACACAGGGTGTCGATATGGTCGACTTGGGAGCCCGAATCGATCCCCCACAGTTCGATCCCCGCCCCATCGCACGGACGATCACGTACTTCGGGAGCCACGAGTTCGACGTTATCCACGGCCACCTGCCGTATGGGGCAGTGCTCGCCCGGCTCGCTGGCCAGCGAGCGGATGCCGCGGTCGTCACGACCCACCACAGCGTCCAGCAGAACTATCATCCGATCGAACGGAGGCTCGAAGCCGCCACACGGCGGTACGACGACACGACGGTGTACGTCTCCAATGCGGTTGCTGCTTCCTTCGCCGACCGAGAAACCGATCCCACGACAGCACGAACGATTTACAATGGAATCGACGTGACGGCATTTCGTGAACAGCTCCGGACTGCGGACGGGAGCGGACTGCGAGCAGACCTCGGCCTGACCGACGAGATGCTCGTTCTACACGTCGGACGCTGTATCAAGGCCAAACGCCAACTCGATCTGATTCGGGCGGTCGACCGGCTGATGGATCGACCAGCCGAGCCGGACATTCATCTGGCAATCGTGGGCGGCGGTCCACAGCAATCGAGGCTCGAAGCGGCGGTCGACGACCGGGGGCTGAGCGACTCCGTGTCGGTCGTCGGTCGCGTTCCACCCAAGGCGATTCACCGCTACTACGCAGCCGCCGACGCTTACGCACAGGTCTCGATCTACGAGGGGATGCCGATGACGCTGCTCGAAGCGATGGCTTCGGGACTCCCGATCATCGGCACCGACGTGCCCGGTATTGAGGAGTTCGTCGACCGCGAGACCGGCCTCCTGGTCCCGCCGAAATCGCCGGGGGAGATCGCCGATGCGATGTCGACGCTCACGAATGTCGACCGTCGAGCACAGCTGGCAGAGGCGTGTCTCGCCCGCGTGACTACTCGGTACGGGATCGAGCGAACCGTCGACGCTTACCACGAAATATACGAACAAATCACGGCTGAAAAACGACCACTAGGCCGGGTTGCGACGACTACTCTCTCTCGTTGATCGACTGTGTGGAGTCGTTGTCCGATTCGGGGCCATCATCTGACTTAGTGTCTTCATCGTCCGACTCGGCGTCTTCTCCATCCGACTCCGTGTCGTCGTCTGACTCCGTATCGTCGTCTGACTCCGTATCGTCGTCTGACTCCGTATCGTCGTCTGACTCCGTATCGTCGTCTGACTCCGTATCGTCGTCCGGCGATCCGCCGTCATCGTCTGTTTGTTCGCTATCGTCATCGGACCGCTCGGTTTCGGAATCGGATCGAGATTCGCCTTCGTTAATTTACCCATCCGTATCCGTTCCCTGCGTATTCTCTGTGGTGACCTGGCCGCCCTCTTCTCCCTAGAGGTGAACGTACGCGACACGGTCGGCCCCTTCAGCAGTCGGCTCGTCCGGTGCATCCCCACGGTAGAGGTAGTGTGTGAGTCGGAGATTCGAGCCGTTGAGCTGGGCGTCGGCCTCGTACTGTTGCCGCCACAACTGGCCGGGGGAAAGCGTATTCGAAAACCGGTCGACTTCGGACTGTTCGATGACGACGGAGCTGTTACCAGTCGAGGCAACCCGGTCAATCGTTACAACGACGGTAAACCGGGTCTCGGTCATTTCACCGTTCCGAACACCGAACTGGAGGTTGTCTTGGTCGTCGATGGGAAGCTCGGAGGGGTAGCCGCTAGCAGTGAGATCCCCACTCTCATTTTCGGTCAGCAGATACAGTTCAGTAGGCGTCTCACCCTGTTGTGGAACCGAAACCGCGTACGCGGCACTCCCCATCGATACCAGTAGGCTCGTGATCACAACAAGCCGCACTAACCCGCCGACCGGTCCCCCGCGACCGATCGAGCGGGCGGCTGCGACGAGGTGGCTCCCGACGGCAGGCACATACCGATCGGTGGGGTCAAGACTCGCTCGTCGACCAAGGGCGATGAGGACACAGCCGACGATCACAGCCGTAAGTCCGATGGCGAACCGATCGGTGGTAAAGCCGACGGTCGCCCCGAGGGCGATCCCGACGAGACTCGAAACAGCGACGCTTGCAGCCAACGACAATGTGAGCCGGACGAGTATCCGGGCTTCATCCGACTCGTCGGCTGCGAACCGGCCAAAGAACCCCGCGGTTGAGTCGTCAGATCGCGCGAGGATCGGTTCTGACCGGGTGAAGAGGGCAGAAACGAGCGCATACCCAGGGAGCACAAACAGGAACGGGAGCCCGCTTACCGCCCGAACGGACTCCCGAACCGGAAGGAGCGACGTTTGCATCGCGCTTATCACGACTGTTAGTACGGTGAGGATCGCGAGGTCGCTGCCGAGCCGGTTCCACGTCCGCGCGTCGATGACAGAGTCGGCCATTGATCCCAGACCTCACCACCGTTCCCAATAAGTATAGATTCCCTTCTGGCCAGTACAACTGACATAAACGGTCGTTTGGTATGGCATAGGTCGACGAGCACCGAGAACGCGATCGAAAGGGGCCACTCGGCCGCGGCCGCTGCGCCGTCAGTGGGTACTGCTCGGACAAGAGACAGCGTTTGGGAGTACCTACTCCGAGTAGTCGATCTATTCTTTAGTTGGTGGTTGGTCTACGGCACGCCGATGGACAGTCACACGTTGGGTAGAACGCCGGGCGAGAGGAGAGCGACGATCGTTAGGAGTCGCTGGTCGAGGGGACCCGACCGTCGACAGCGACACCACTGTCGATGGATCCACCAACCGAAGCGGGAGTCAGGTCGTGATCAGAGGGGGCTCTCAGTACGCACTCGGGGAGTCGACCGCTCGGAGCGCGTCTACACACGACAACTGAGACGACACGAGCAGGCAGCTGGGTGGAATTGATGTCGGATTCGGATATCGGCGTCCGCGACAAGCTCCATGCGCTCCGCATTATCGCCTCCTACGATCCGAAGCTCGTCTCGTTGATCGTCGTCTTCGGGGTCGTTACGGCACTGTTCGAGGGAGTCGGGATGGCGCTCATACTGCCGGTCATCGAAGTCGCGCAGAACGGACCCTCGGGGGAAAATCCGTCGGGAATCGTTGGCGGGTTCCTCACCGTCTACGAGTTGTTGGGAATCCCGTTCACGCTCGAATACATCGTCGCCGGATTGATCTCGGTGATCACCGTGCGGTACATGACGAGTTTCGTTGTCGCGTACCTCCGTGAGTCTCTCCGGACACAGTACATCCGCGAGCTCCAGCGGTCGGCCTACGACGCCGCCCTCAGTGCTCAAATCTCCTTTTTCGACACCCGGGGCTCCGACGAGATCCTCAACGCGATCATCACCCAAACGTTCTATGCCGGACGGTCGATCAAACGGATCGTCC
Source organism: Halohasta sp. A2 (assembly GCF_056175805.1). Classification (NCBI taxonomy): domain Archaea; kingdom Methanobacteriati; phylum Methanobacteriota; class Halobacteria; order Halobacteriales; family Haloferacaceae; genus Halohasta; species Halohasta sp. A2. Next base: position 13,330 of record NZ_JAQFWV010000035.1, read on the forward strand.
AGATGTTTCAGCAGCTACTGCTCTCGATGATGTATCTGGGGATCGCGTTCTACCTCGCACCACTGATGACGGTTATGGCGATTGTACTGCTCGGCGGGATGACCTACCTCGTCCGGAACGTCATCGAGCCAGGGTACGACATCGGCGACCGTGTCGCTGAATCCAACGAACGGATTCAGGAGTCCGTCCAAGCCGGAACACAGGGGATCAGGGCCGTGAAGCTGTTCGGACTCCGCGATCGGTTCTTCGGTGCCTTCGAGGACGCCGTGAACACGTTCACGCGTGCCTCAATCAAACTCCGGCGCAACGACGCGCTGATCACGAACGTCTACAACTGGCTGAGTGCGGTGACGGTCTTCATCCTGATCTATATCGCGATCACCATCGTCTCGCTGTCGCTCAGCAACCTCGCGCTATTCTTCTTCGCCATGTTCCGGCTGGCACCCCGAGTGAGCACCCTCAATCAGAGGCTCTACCAGATTGAGGGCGATCTCCCGCACGTCATCAGAACCCAACAGTTCATCGACGAACTGTCGACCGAACGCGAGCAGGTTGGCGGCGACCGGCCGGTCCCTTCGCCTATCGACGCGATCGAATACCGGGATATCACCTTCTCGTACGATGGCAGCGAGACCGTCCTCGAGGACTTTTCGGTGACCATCCACGAAGATGAGTTCGTTGCCTTTGTTGGCACCTCCGGCAGCGGCAAGTCGACGCTCGTCTCGCTCCTGCTGGGAATGTACCCGGTCGAAAGCGGGCAGATCGAAATCGGAAACGTTCCGCTCGACGAACTCGACATCGACAAGTGGCGTTCGAATGTCGCGGTGGTCCGGCAGAGCCCTTACATCTTCGACAACACCCTAGAATTCAACATCACCTTCGATCGGGATCACGTTTCCAGAGCTGAGCTGGAGGAGGTCTGTCGGATCGCCAAGGTCGACGAGTTCTTCGAAGAGCTGCCCGAGGGGTTCGACAGCGTACTGGGCGACGACGGCGTCCAGCTCTCAGGGGGGCAGAAACAGCGTGTTGCCCTCGCCCGCGCGCTGCTGAAGGACGCTGACGTGCTCGTGCTCGACGAGGCTACGAGCAACCTCGATACCAACCTCGAACGGGAGGTCCAACGCGAGATCGAGGCGATGGATCAGGAGTATACGGTGATCGCTATCGCCCATAGACTGTCGACCGTCGAGAACGCCGACTGTATCTACACCATCGAGGACGGACGGATCGAAGAGTCCGGCCACCACGGTGAACTCCTCGCTCAGGACGGACAGTATGCAAGTCTCTATCAGACGCAGGTCGGCCCGTAGGCGAGACACGTCTACCAGTGGGGTCGCCGACGGAGCACAACTGTCGTAAGCAGTATTGGATCGTAGTGCCACCCAACCGCGGGTTGCAATCCGGTAATGCGTACCTAACAAACCGGCTACCACCGGTCGACTACTTCCATAGTATGGCATTACGGAGCACAGAACAGTCTCGTGGACCGACCTTCCCGGAGCGGGCATACGAGGCGTATGATCGTGTCGGGTTTGCCGGGTTTACCCGAAAAGCTGTGTCATACGTCCTGTTCAAGAATCGATTCGCCGGGAAGATACATCATCCAGCAGATAAACTGCTACACCGGTATCGGCATTATCGCTCTCCGTCGGAGTTCAGTGATGCGAACCCATACAAGATCATCACCGTCGCCCCCGAGAAGATCAGATACAAACTCCGACTCGACGATCCTGACCGGGATGTCGGCTACTTCTACTGGTGGGACGAACGGAACCGGGTGTACGACGGGCCGTGGGACCGTCAGCGTGTGAATTTCCGGGAGTTCCATAGCACACTGTACGATTGTTTCAAATCCCATTTCCAAGAGGGTCTTCCGTGGGCTGACACGACGTTCGTCCAGCAGCAGTTCGACCGCGTCGACCGGGGCGAATCGACGTGGCATCGCTGTTCGTCCCGACAGGACGTACGTGACCGTTGTGCTCGACTCGATCGGGTCTGGAACGATATCACGACGAACGGCTACCGTCGGCAGGCCGAGGTAAACGACATCCCCGATTGGCGGAAGGACTACGCGGAGGTGATGGTCAACATCGGCCGTGACGGCGAGCTGTTACAGAACTCGGACGGCAAACACCGACTCATGATGGCTTGTCTCGCCGGGATCGACGAGATCCCGGTGTACGTCATCGTTCGACACAAACAGTGGCAAGGACTCCGGAACGCGATCCGAAGCGGTGAGGTCGATGACTATCCCTCACACGCCGATCTGGAGGACCTCTCGAGGAGCGACTGATCTTGAGATATTGAACGGGAGTCGACCGTCACGAGCGACCAACCGATCCGACGGAGACCTATAACGGATCAAGGAGTCCTACCGTATGAGGCCCGTCTTTCGTAGCGTCGAGACGAGATAGAAACGCCAGCCTAAGATGTCCCTGCTTTTGTACGTGTTTATTCGTTTCTGGAAATAGTGATTATAGAAGTCGTCGAAATGGTCCAGATCTACGTTCTCGTGCCCGTATCCCCGTAGAAACCGATCGAAGCAGCGGTCATACTGCCGCCACCGCCACGGGCGTTTGATTTTGAACACCTCGAGACCGACTTTCGGCGAGACCAGATCGTGGATGGGGTCCCGCTCGTCGAGATACCCCAAATCGGTGAGATAAAACGTCTCGCCGTCGTACAGTACGTCGTTGAACTGCAGTTCACTGTGGGTATGACCCAGCTCATGGAGCTTCCGCAACCGGCTCCCGAACCGCTCGTAGGCATCCGGCAACAGTCGGTCCAGTAAGCTCTCAGCGTCGACGTACTCCGTAATGAGTGACTGCCCGGAGACGTCGACAGGCCTGATAAACTCCAGTCCATCGATCGATGGGATGTCATTGGCGCGTCGTAAGTTCTCGAACTCCTTGGTCAGGATCGCCGACTCACGATCGACCCGCTTTTTGAAATAACAGTTGTCCTCGGAGACGAAAAACTGCGCCGTCCCTACTTTATCGATCCGCTCGAACTCGGGATCCGTCCGTTCCATCGTGCACCAGTAGTCACCTTACTACCTGATAGTTACACTCCAGTTTGCTGTCGCTCACGACAGTTAGGGAGTTCTTGTACTCCCGTATGTCGCCGAAAACGGGTCGTCACAGCGTCACTACCGGCCGAAAGGAGGAGACTGGGTGGTACTGTACCACAGAGGCGTATTGGGGCGGATCTACTTCGATTTGATCGTCATCTCGACGAACCCGGTTCCGTCATGATAGTAGACACCAACGGAGCCCCACTCCGACTCCGCGGAGTCGTCGGTAATTCCGTACTCGTGGGCCCCCAGATCCGGCGCATCCCCGGTGAAATCGATGCCGTCGATGTCTATCCCGGCGTCGATCGCAGGACTGTCGTCCCGCAACCGAAGGAAGTCGGACGCGGATCGATCGGTCGATCTGAATTCGGGGTCCGAAATGTCGAGATCCCACATGTTCGACTCGCTCGTCACACCGTTGTGGAGCGTTTCCTGTCCCTCCCCGTTCTCGTAGCTGAGACAGTTGTAGACCTCGTGGTCCCCACCGAACCCTCCGGCGATACCGTAGCCGTCGTTGTTGTAGGCCGTACAGTTGATGAGCGTATCGCCCTCGGGCGAGTAGAAACGGAACCCCTTCGTGCTGTTTCCGTATGTCACGCACCGAATGAAGGTGTTGCCACCACCACTGTCGGTGTTGGCCGATTTGATGCCGTTGCCGTCTCCGTTGCTGTCGTAGCCGTTGTCGTAACAGACGGTGTTACGAACGACGATGTTGGTCGAGGTCCACAGGTCGACGCCATCGTCAGAGTTGTTGTAACACTCACAGTCGACGATCCGGCCGTTGTTCACGCCGGACATCACGATCCCGTCAGCGTCCTCCCCGCCGGTTGCCGGATCGTGATTGTTATACGAGACGATGTGCCGCATGTCGACGTTTTCGCCATCGCTGATGTGAATCCCGGAGTTGCCGTTGTCGTGGAGATCGAGATTCTGGAAGACGAAATCCCCGCCGGTGTGCGAGCGGATCGCGACGGACGAACACTCCGAGAGTTCGAGGTTTTCGACGACCCAGTGTTCCGGTGCGGCGTCTTCGATAAAGTGAAGCCCGCCCGTGATATCCCACTCGGAGCTTCCACCCTCCCATCTGAGGTGTGGATACTCGTCGGGGTCGCCCGTGATCGTGATCGGCTCGTCTCCCGACCCGGAGGCCTCGATTTCGACGGGAGTTCCGTTTTCGTACTGGTACTCGCCGCTGCCGACGTAGATAACGTCGCCAGCCGAGACGCGACTCACCGCCTCGTGTAGCGAGGCCAGTGGACTGTCTTCCGTTCCTTCGTCCGAGTCGTCGCCGTCCGTCGAGACGTAGTAATCTGCATCCACCATTGTTAGCTCGTATCGAACCAGAGGTCGCCTTCCTCGCCGTCGGGTTCCGTCTCTTGGACGTAGACCTGCCCGGAGAACCCGCCGAGCCGAGCGAAGGGTTCCCACGAGTCACCATCGCCGAGATAGATCCGTTTCGTGTCCGTTGCGAGGAACTTCGCGCCCGATTTCGGGTCGTACTCGTCCTTGTTGGCGTCGACGTCGCGGATTTCGACGTCAGTATCGAGTTTCTCGAAGTTGTCGTTCAGGGGCGTATGCCAATCGCTTGCTCCTTTATCCGGTGTGTTGTAATCGTTGTTGCGTGTCATATTCAAATCACGTGCCCGATGTATCGAATCACGAAGGCACCTGTTATCCGTAGTAAGGTGCGCTTACCGTGTTCGTATTCGGCGTATGCCAGAGAGATTGTATAAGAGTTCTTACTATGATGAATTATTGATATGCAAATTGAAGTATGAAACAGTAACCTGTGACTATGTGAGCGTAAAACTACAATAGATGATATTTATCTGGCCTCAGCAGCGGGTCGTGGCGGTAATAGAGACCTACTAAACGCGGTAAGATCAAGTTACATTTGTTAGACAGATTGTACTTGCTCCCCGAATCCATATCTGATCTATAACTAAGCGGATATCGTCACATCGTTTCCGGAACGACCACTCATGACACGGCTTCTATCCGCAGCGAGCGGCAACCGCACACGAAACGCGGGACCGTCCCTTCGAATCCTTCGGATCTCCAGTGACATCTATCCCGACATCAGCGGCGGATTGGGCCTCCACGTCCATCACCTGTCACGCGAACAGGGGGCCCGTGACCACGAGGTCCACGTGCTCGCCGCCGACAGAGTCGACGGCCCGAAACCACGCCGGGAGGAACGTAACGGCTACACGGTTCACTACCACCCGGAGTTGGCCGCGCCGTTCGGCAACAGCCTCTGCCCCTCGATCGGATGGAGTCTCTACAGACTCGTCGACGAGTTCGACGTGATCCACGCCCACTCACACCTGTTTTTCGCGACGAACCTGGCTGCCCTCGCCGGGCGGCTCACCGAGACACCGCTGGTGATCACGAACCACGGGCTCCTCTCACAGACCGCACCACTGTGGCTCCAGAAGGCCTATCTCCCGACTGTTGGCCGGTTCACCTTGGAGGCTGCCGACGCCGTGATCTGTTATACCGAAACCGACAGTCGCCGGATCGACGACCTCGGCGTCGACGTCAGAACACCTGTCATCCACAACGGGATCGACTGTTCGATGTTTCGGCCCATCACCAATGCCCGCTCGGAACGCAAACTGCTGTACGTGGGTCGCCTGAAAGCGGCCAAAGGCGTCCATCTGCTGGTCCGGGCCTTCGTCCGTCTTAAATCCGAGTTCCCAGAGCTGTCGTTGAAACTGGTGGGCGACGGTCCACACCGGGGCAAGCTCGAATCGCTCGCGGCCGAGTTGGGGGTCGGTCAGTCGGTCACGTTTACTGGGCGGGTTCCCAACGAGCAACTACCGGAGCTCTACACCGAGAGCACGCTGTTCGTCCTGCCGAGCCGAAACGAGGGGATGCCCCGGACCGTCCTGGAGGCACTGGCGTGCGAGACGCCAGCCGTGACGAGCCAGCTCCCACAGCTCGAAGCAGTGCTATCCGACGGTGGCCTGACTGTGGCCGATCCGAGTCCCGACAGCCTCGCCGAAGCGATCGGTGAGCTCCTGCGGAACGAGGCCCGTCGGCGAGCGATGGGTCAGGCAGGGAGACAGCGCGTCGTCACCAACCACTCGTGGGACACGGCCGTCGATGAGACCCTCGAAGCGTACGAGACGCTGCTCGGCAACCGGTCGACGACCGGGTCGAACCAGCTGGTGACCGATGTTCGGGGGAGTCTCGACCGATGAGCATTCCACCCGGCGAGCTCTCGGCGTCGACCGCTGACGGTTCGGTCGACCCCGATATCGAGCAGGCCCGACTCTTCTGGCCGTTTTTCATCGGCACCGACAACCCGATCTCCTACCTCTACCAGCAGATCGCCCCCCACATTGGCGCGATGGGGTTCGACGTGACAGTCATGGCCTCGGGCGACCACGGACTCGCCGACGCCGACACCGTTCGGACGGTTCCGACCGCGGCATTCTACACCTGGCGCGGTCGCCTCGCGGTCGCCCGGCAGTCGCTCAAACAGTACGACCTGCTACACACGGGCGGGATTCCGGCGCTCCACTACCCGATCGCACTGCTGAACGGGGCCCGAAACCCGGCGGCAGCCCACGTCCACACGTACCGGATCGATGCCGACGAGGATGCCGACCGGACCCCGACGAGACTCCGGCGACGGCTCGGACGGCGAGCCAACCGCACGACCGCAGTCAGCGAACACACTGCCGCCACCGTCCGGTCAACGTTCGGCCTCGATCCGGTCGTCATCTACAACGCCGTCGACACCTCACTGTTCCATCCGAGCTACGAGCGGCCCACCATCTTCGAGACGGACGCCGCCGACCGTCCGGTGATCGTCTTCGTCGGGAGCTTCGAACGGCGGAAGCATCCACTCGACGTGATCGCCGTCGCCGAGCAGCTTCCGGAGGCGACGTTTCTCCTGATCGGTGGCGGCGGCGCGGATTCCCGGGACGAGATCGTCGCCGAGCGCGCCGCTGCGGTCGACAACGCACACGTCGTCGGGCGCCTTGCGAAGGACCGACTCCCGGCAGTGTACGCCAACGCCGACGGGCTGTTGTTCCCTTCGACGATGGAGGGCTGTCCAAACGTCGTTCTGGAGGCCTTCGCCTGTGGCACGCCCGTGGTCGGCTACAACGCGACATCGATGCCCGAGCTGGTCGTCGACGGCCAACGGGGGTATCTCGCCCCCGTCGGCGATATCAGCGGACTGGTCGACGGCGTCCAGTCGGTGTTGGCTGACACGGAAAACCGGTTGGGCACCAACGCACGGGGCTACGTCCACCGGAACCACAGCTTCGAGACGATCGCACGGCAGTACGCCAGCGTCTATCGCAGCGTGCTTGCGGACTGACCGGAGCCGACGAATCGCTGCGAGCGCGTCGAAGACCGTTCGTGGGCCGTGTTCACACCTGTTTCCGAAGCACGGTCCCGTACGCTCGGGCGACGGTGGCGATATCGAACTCGGCTTCGAAGAGACGCCTACTGGTGGTGCCCAGCTGTCGACGAGCCTGTTCGTCGGTCGCAAGGAGCGACACCGTCTCGACGAGCGTCTCAAAGTCACCGTCGGCAAACCCCGCAAGCGATCTCTCACCGGCGATCCGTGCCGGGTCGACCGCCAAGCTCGCAACCGGAGTGCCGACCCGCCACGCCTCGAGGAAGGTGTTTGGAAACCCTTCGTAGGCCGAGGTCGAAACGAGACAGGAGGCGTTCCGATAGTAGTCGTGGACCCGCTTCGGGTCGACGGCCCCCTCGTAGTGAAGATTGTCGAGCGCGTCGATCCGTTGGCGCAGTTGATGGTGATACGACTCGTCGCTGCTTGCGGGGCCGACGATTCGGAACTCGGTGTCGGGCGCTGCGGCCGCGATGTCTACGAACAGATGTGGGCGTTTCTGCTCGGGGTCGAGGCGGCCGACCCACAGCACGTACTCGCGGTCGTGGTAGGCGACCGCGTCGTCTGTTGGGGGATACCCGTTTGGGATGACCGCTGGCTCGCGGCCGTACTGCTGTCGAACCACCGCGGCCTGCTTCGGCGTCTGTGCGATGATCTCGGCTGCCCCCCTCAATCCTCGCTTGAACAGCCGCCGTCTGAGCGATCCGAGTTGGGCCGGGCGCTTGGTTAGGTTGGCGTCGTTCGCCACGTTGTACACCCACGGTTTTCCGAGGATCGCGGCGAGAGTAGCCACCACAGCGGCAAACGCTGGCGTTCCACGGTGGAGGTAGACATCGGCATCGACCTGATACATCGTGCCTGCCAGATCGGCGAGCCGACGAACCGGTGTCGTCAGTGACGGATCGGCGTGTGGATCGTACGTCCGGTGAAGCACGATCCCGTCGCGGTGGACTCTTGCGGGCTGGCCGTAGTCGGCGACGATAACGTGCACATCGAACTCGTCGGCCAATGCCGCGGCAAGCAATGAAAGCTGACGCTCCGCACCGCCACCGGTAACCCCCTGTCCGTCGACGAAATAGCCATACGAGTCGAGCGAGATCAGACAGACACTAGGGGTACTCATCGCGTCGACTGTCAGCTATCCGTTGGTTAGTTAGTATCCGCCTTCTGGCCGTCGACGACAGTTTCGATGCAGATTCGACACGATCCGACTCTGTAGACAGACCGAAGAAACCATCACGTTTTACTGCAAACCTCGGATTTTAGACTGGTAGTATCCGTATACTAGCCGGTAGGCGCAGTATACCATCAGGATACTTTCAGTTTGAGTCGCCACAGATAGCGGGAGAGCAACAGCAACGACACCATCGGGACGAACGACCTGTATTCGATCCCACTTTCTTCCTCACCGTAGTAGGCGGGCGTCGGTACGTCGACGATGTCGACCCCGTGGCTGTTGAGATGGACGAGTATGTCGTTGAGGAACCCATAACCGTCGTAGAGGCTCTCGATCTCCAACCGCTGGAGGGTTGCGCTGCTGATAGCAGTGTACCCATTCTGTGGGTCGGTCATCCCCCAGTAGCCGCTGGCGATCCGGGTCAGTCCCGTGAGAATTGCGTTTCCGAACAGCCGCCAAGTCGACATCTGGTCTCTGAGTCTCGCGTTGTCGAGCCGGTTGCCTTTCGTGTACGCGGCTTCGCCATCCACGATCGGATCGAGAAACCGATCCAGTATCGTGGGGTCCATCTGCCCATCTCCGTCGATGACTGCAACGAGATCCATCTCGTCTTCAAGTGCGGCCGAGTAACCCGTCTTGATCGCTCCGCCTCGTCCCAGATTTTCTTCGTGGCGAATCGGCACGATCCCATGTTCCGGATGGCCACCGTCGGATGTCAGTGCTGACGCCGCATGCTCGTCGGTCGGCCGCACTCTCCATTTGGATGACTTGCTTTCGAGATATCGCTGTACTTCGGACCAGGTCCCATCTGTCGAACAGTCATCGATCACGTAGGTTCTGTCGACTAACTCCGGAATCTCGTCGAGTACGTCGCGTATGAACGGTGCCTCGTTGTAGACCGGCACGACGACTGCAACCGCACGGTCCCTGTACATCTCAGACACCACCAACGCATGCGGGACGGGCGGCCGGACAACGCCACTGTCGTCGGTTGTGTCGACCGTAGTGGCGGCCGAGCCACCCCTGCCGGGAGCGGACGCGATTCCATCCGAACACGACTGGAGACGGCTCACCGCTGGAGGATTCTCGAGGGCGACTTGCGACAATCGGCGAGATGAAGTCGATAAAGCTGGATTGGTCGGTTCTGTACGCGGTCATATGGCTGAACCGAGACGAACAAACCATATTGTAATGACTTGTTTGTGAAGTTTATCTGGTAGATAATCGTATACTACCGCCCCGGGAAGAACATAGAAGCATCAGCTTACATCCGCATAGTCGCACGGTTGGAAGCACATGGCAGTAATTCACCCTATTTTGTGCTAGTTACCACCCAATCGCGCTTCACATCATATATGTATTTGACAAATACACCGTTACGACACGCCAGTTGTAGTATGCATTGAATAACTAATGATTCTCCACCAGACCACCCGCATAGATGTCAGCGACTACCAAAATACGCCAAACGCTGTTGCTGCCGGGACGATCGGCAGCCGTTACCGTCGAGAGGAACTCACGGTCTCTTACTCTCCGAGGGGGCGCCGCATGAGGGTTCTCGTCACCGGTGGGGCTGGCTTTATCGGGTCCCACATCACCGAAGCACTGCTGGAACGGGGCCACGAGGTCGTCGTTATCGACAACCTTGATCCCTACTACGACGTCGACATCAAGCGGAAGAACATAATTCGGTGTCGTGCTTTCGACGAAGAACGTTACGAGTTCGTCGAAGGGTCGATCACTGACAAGTCTCTCGTCAAGGAGGTGTTCAACGGGTTCGATGTCGAGTTCGTCTACCACGAAGCCGCCCGTGCGGGCGTCCGAACCAGCGTCGAACAGCCCCTGTTTTACGAACAGAACAACGTCGGCGGCCTGCTGACGCTGCTTGAGGTTGCCACCGACCACGGCGTCGAGCGGTTCGTCAACGCCTCGTCATCGTCGGTGTATGGTCACCCCGACTACCTGCCGTACGATGAGAACCACCCGAACTACCCGAAAAGCCCGTACGGAACGACGAAACTCGCCGCCGAACACTACTGTGACGTCTGGCACTCGGTCCACGGACTCCAGACGGTGAGTCTCCGATATTTCACCGTCTACGGGCCACGGATGCGGCCGAACATGGCGATCTCGAACTTCGTCTCGCGGTGTCTCAATGGCGAGCCGCCTGTGATCTACGGCGATGGCGGGCAAACGCGTGACTTCACCTATGTCGACGACATCGTGGCAGCGAACCTGCGGTTGTTGGAGACGGATGCGGCCGACGGCGAGGTGATGAACATCGGCTCGACCGACACCATCACCATCAACGAACTTGCCGACCACGTCATCGCGCAGGTCCAAGCGGATCTCGAACCGGTCTACGAGGCCGAACAGCAAGCTGATGCACGGCATACTCATGCCGACATTTCGAAAGCACGCAATCTCATCGGCTACACCCCGTCCACCGACATCCGCGAAGGAGTCGGGCGATTTATCGACTGGTACCGGCAGAATCGTGAGTGGTACGAACCGCTCGTGGTCGGTGCCTGACGAAGGCGGCCGCTCTTTTTCGTAGTAGGTTCCACATAACGGTGGGTTCGGATACCCAGGCGAGGGGTAGATCGATGGTAAAACGAGGTAATTGTGGATATAACAAAGTCATAATCCCGATACGTATCTACTGCCATAATGAACGTTATCGCGATTGGGGCCCATCCGGACGATATCGAGATCGGGGCTGGTGGATCCGTTGCACTCCACCGGGCGCGTGGGGACACGGTTCGGTTTCTCGTTCTCACACGCGGCGGTGAGCTCTCGCCGCCAATGAAACGTGAGGCCGAAGCCCGAGACGCCGCGGAGGTTCTGGATGTCGACGACGTCCGAATCATGGGATACGAGGATACGAAGGTGCCGTACGACAACGAGATCGTTAAACGGATCGACGACCACCTCACGGAGATCGATGTCGACCGCGCCTACATCCACACCGAAGAGGACACCCACCAAGACCACCGACATGCGGCCCTCGCGTCGATCGCCGCAGGCCGCAATGCCGACGAAGTGTTGGCCTTCGAATCACCGTCGACGCGGTCCTCGTTCGACCCACAGTATTACAACACCCTGAGCGAGGAGTTCCTCGAACGGAAGATAGACGCCATCAAAAGTCACAAAAGCCAGAGTGAAAAGAAGTATCTGGAGGCCGAGGCGATGAAAGGACTCGCCCGGTTCCGCGGCCGACAGGCCAACACACGGTATGCGGAAGCCTTCCAAGTGATTCGTATCAGGGAAGACCAGACCGCGAACTACGAGCTGACAACCGAAATGCTGGACTGATCGGGCAGCCGTTGGGCAAAAACGATCCAGATACGTCGACGGCCGAGACGAATACAACGAGGCTGTTCAGTCGTCGGCGAGCGCCGTTTCCTGTGCGGTGAGGCGCTGTTCGGCCTCCTCTCGATCCTCGGGATAGCCGATATCGATCCGCCAGCCGTCGATCGGAATCGCGTCGATCGTCCGCCCGCTGCGGATCAACAGGTCGATCGCCTCGCTGATCTCGTACTCGCCACGGTTCGATGGCTGGACGAGCCGACAAGCCGGGAAGATCGCCGGTGAAAACGTATAAAAGCCGGTCATGACGAGGTTCGAGTTCGGCTCGTCGGGTTTCTCGACGACATCGGTGATCTCGCCATAGGGATTGGTTTCACAGACCCCGTACCGGTCGGCCTCCTCCCACAGCACCTCCTCGACGAGGAAGGCGGCATCCGCCCGGTCTTCCTGCTGTCGACGGATCACATCGCGGAGGTTCGCACTGAAGACGTTGTCGCCCAACATGAGCATGAAGTCGTCGTCGACGTGGTCCTCAACGGTCAGCAACGCGTGTGCGAGGCCCTTCTGCTCACGCTGATGGGTGTAGGTGATCGGGATGCTCTCGAACTCGTCACCGTAGTACTCAATGATCTCCTCCTTCATGTAGCCCACCACGAGAATGAACTCGTCGGTACCGAGTTCGGCGAGCTGTTCGAGACAGTGGGTGAGGATCGGTCGCCCGTCGACTTCTATCATGCCCTTCGGTTTGTCGTCGGTGAGTGGACGGAGCCGTGTCCCCTTACCGGCGGCGAGAATGACCGATTTCATGCGACCACCGCCAGCGTCAACGGAACGGTAGCTATCTGGTACATCAACTATCCCAGTCTCACGAGAGTTGTTTTGTTATGCACACAATACGAACCGACCACACCGTACCAAACGGTTTGTGGCGCGTGAAAGATCGGTAGGTAGAACATAACTATCCGACTGAGCCCGGGATCAGAGGGCCACATTCGGGGTTCAGTATCCAGTAGCAACCGAGCTTGCGTCCGTTGTCGACGGGCGACGTACGCCTTCCGCTTAGCACCCGTCAGGACCGTGAGGTCGACATCCGACTCGGTACCGAACTGAGAGAGACGGGCCTGCGTCATCGCCGATCATCCCTAGTGTTTGCGAAGCCTATCGTCCGACGGCGGTGGGCCTCAAGACGAGAGCTTCTGGTGCTTGATGCGCCCGTGTTGTTGTCCATCAAGCGACCGAATTCGGGTGAGGAAGGTAAACTCCTCGTAGTCGTTAGTGGCAACGAGGTTAGTTCGACGCCGTCGGTCGTCAGGCTTGAAATCGGAGGCCGATTCTCTTGGCCCAGCTTCGACAAGGACGATGAACTCGCGGTCGGTGAGCTGGAGGACAAGTTCGTTGTCATCTCCAAGGTTTTCGCGGACTTTCAGACCGCGTTTTTCGAAGGTAGAAGCGACATCAGAAAGTGAATCCCAGCTAGCGATATCATTCGCTGTGATCTGCTGGAGTGTAGCCATAGCGATAAATTTCCACATAGATATATATAGTGCCTAGCGTAACTTCTGAAGGTATCCACCAAGGTACTCGTCAATCCATGAGGCAGCGAAACTCAGCCGAGTCGTAAGTCGCTCAAAGAGCTCAGTGAGGAGAGCGCGGTATTCTGCCGCGCTCTCCACGATCAACGGCGATGCATCCCATTTGAGGCTTTTCCAGACTTGCTCGATTGGGTTGAGATCAGGCGAGCCAACGGGGAGAAACACGAGATCAATACCCAGTTGATGGGCTCGCCTACGCGTGTATTCACACACGTGCGACGAGAAGTTATCCAAGACGAGCAGAATTCGCTGACCCGGATTCTGCTCGCGGATCCCTTCGAGACAGTCACAGATCCGTTCTTTCTTTTGATTGGCTGGAAACTGAATGACACTCTCACCGGAGGTAGTTGGATAGCAGGTTTCTAATCGCAAGACAGCGTAGGGGTAGCTCAAAATTGTCATTTTGGAATGATGGACGTACGTCGACTAATATTTTCTAAGGCGAGTTTCTATTGACCAATCGTAAATTTAGCCGGTATAAATACACGCTCAATATAGTGATATAAAAATAGAATCTAGTTATATATGATATCAGACACAAAATTCGACGATAGAGCGTCATAGACGGTCGTTTTTGAATGAAGGAACTGCTATCCAACTACCACCGGAGAGTGCGTAGAACCCGACCGCTGGTTCGTCTAACTTCACCAGCGGTCGGGTGATATGTGGATCATCCACGGTGTAGAGCCGTTGTGAATTGTCCCACGGTTGTGGATGCGATGTGTCGAGAAATCCAAGGACGGTTCCGCCATCTGTACGGATTTCCTTGTCAACGATCCATCCCTCTTCGTTATCACCCTCGCGTTGGTTGTGCGGCTCATCAGCCACCTCGTCGAACGCGTCGCCGACGCGTTCGTCGAGAATCTCTTCGGCGTTCTCCGGTCGTGATGGACGCTTCGTCCGTGGAATTGCGTAGGAAAGACCGAGATCTTCGAGGAACGTACTCAGGTATACTGGGTGAAATTCTACGTCGAATTCGTCGTTGATGAGATGCTGAATCTCCTGTTTCTTCCACGGTTGGCCGTCACGAAGTAGTTCCAAGATGTGTTCTCGTTGGTCCTCGCCGAGCTTCGGGGGCCTGCCGCCCCCGAAGTTCGGCATCAGCAGTCCGAGACCGCCTTTGTTCCATCGTCGAGCCCAGCGTGTTCCTGTAGCGGAGGACCTGCCAACGTCATCAGCAGCGTCCTCCAGCGTTGCTCGCTTGTAGACTCGTTTGATGAAGATCAGCCGCTCAGTGAGTTTCTCATCAGTAGACTCCGCAAGAAGTCGGTCGAGATCGTCCTCACTGAGATGACGGACGATCTCTTTGCGGCGATCTCCAGGCATGATTTCATATCAGATGCCACCTTCATAACTTTCCCTAACCACTAAACGATGCTGTCTCGTGCGCTTTTCTGGCGGTGGTCAGGTGCTCATCATGTTCCAACAGCTCTCGGCGGATTCCTTGAGTACCCCAGCACAGACCATGGCTTGGCAGTCTACGTGGCAGGTACCAGCAAATTCCCCCGGCCTTGGTTTGCTGTGGGTTAGTCTTCCGATTGTGATGGAACGATCCCTTTCAATCTGGTGCTGGCGAGAGATATGCGCGTTCTATTCAGCACGGGTTCGAATACACATATAGGGACAGACATATTCTCCGTTTCTCAAACGCCCGAATTCAGCCGCCTCACGCCTGAAAGGACAATTCGTTCGACAGTCGACCCAGCGCCTGCAGCGCCCACTTCCTCACAACTCGTTTCGGATCAAACCTCAATCACTTCGTAGAAGCGTCTGTTCACCCGTATCCGTTCCTCGGTGACCATCTTGCTACTAAGTCGACACTGAGGGGTTAAATCAGATGGTCACAAGTAAGGTATCATATTGAGACGGTCCATAGCTATTTATGTCTCACAGAGGACAGTTACTCGAATATGTCGACCGATGACGGAGCCGACAACGGGTTTGAGTGTCCGGTGTGCGGCGAGACCTTCGACACCGAAGCCGAGCGGGACGAACATCTCACACAGAACCACCCTGACTAACTGTCGCCAGCGGGTCCCCAGAAGATACAAGACCGAGACGGCGCGACTCGTCCCATGCCCCTACTCCAGTTCGATACAACGCTCTCGCTGTCGGCTGCGGAGAAAACGTCGTTTGCGGAGACGGTCACAGAGTTGTATACGACAGAGATGGACACAACCGAAGGTCACGTCGCCGTGACGATCCGCGAGCGGGAGTCGGCCGACCTTCATCTCGGCCGGGCTGTAGAGGGGCCACTGGTGTTCCTGGATGCCGAAATCCGGCGCGGTCGACCCTTCGAGCGCAAGCGGGCGTTCGCCCTTGGGGTGATGGAATACGCTGGGACCACATACGGTGTTCCGGACGAGAACATGAAAGTCGTGTTTACCGAACATCCAGGAGAGGCGATGATGGGCGTCGACCGTGTCGGCGGCGAGTGGACCGAGGAGTAACCAATCTAATAGTTGTGGTCGCCTCGAATCAGCCCGCCCACGTCGGCAGCTGGGTGAGGTCGATACCCCAGACCAGCGGGAGCCAGGTCAGCGCGAGGGCAATAACCAGAACGGTGCCAATAATGTTGAGCCCGAATCCGGTTTTGGCCATCTGTGGCATCGTGATGTAGCCCGTCCCGAAGACGACGGCGTTCGGGGGCGTTGCGACGGGCAACATAAACGCAAAGGAGGCGGCGGTCGCCGCACCGATCATGATCCCGTAGGGATGAATCGAGAGGCCGACCGCGAGTGAGGCCATGATCGGCATCAACATCGCGGAGGTCGCCGTGTTCGAGGTGACTTCGGTCATAAAGATCGTTAGGAGGACCACGACAGTCATGACAAGCATGATCGAGACACCCTCCAGGCCACCGAGCAGGCCACCGATCCATTCGGCGAGCCCCGTTTCTTCGAATCCGGCAGCGATAGAGAGCCCGCCGCCGAAAAGCAGGATGATCCCCCAGGGGATGTTGACGGCAGTCCCCCAGTCGAGCAGGAAGGTAAACGAGCCGTCGGCTTCACGGGCGGGAATCAAAAATAGCACCAGTGCGCCAGTAATCGCGATCACACTGTCGGCGATTCCTGGAATGAGCGGTTCGAGAACGAACGACCGCAAGATCCAGGCGGCTGCTGTCGCCGAAAACACGACCAAGACGAGTGACTCTTCACGGCTCATCGGTCCCAGTGCGTCGATTTCTTCGTCGATGATCTCCATGCCGCCGGGCAACGTATCCATATTCGGCGGAATGACGAACCTAGTAACGTACACCCAGATGATCAGGACCCCAAGAACAGCAATCGGGACGCCGTACAGCATCCACTGGGCGAAGGTGATGGTCTGGCCGAACGTCTCGTTGATCGCGCCGACCAACACGAGATTCGGGGGTGTGCCGATGATCGTTCCGACGCCGCCAACCGAGGCCGCATAGCCGATACAGAGCATCAGCGCCGTCCCGAAGTTGAACTGGCCCTGTTCGGTGGGAATATCTGCGCCGGTGCGGTCGACGATGTCGCTCGTCTGGAGGATGACTGCCAACCCGATCGGGGTCATCATCATCGCGGTCGCAGTGTTCGAGACCCACATCGAGAGGAACGCCGTCGCGATCATGAATCCGAGAATAATGCGTTTCGGCCCGGCACCGACCACGCGGATCGTCCGCAGGGCGATGCGTCGATGGAGGTCCCAGCGCTGCATCGCCACCGCATTGACATCCTCCCGCGCCTGAAGACGCGGGAATCCCACGGCACCGCACCGCTGGGTTGGGATATTACGGTTTGTAGTCCACCACTTGTGCCTGCGGTTGGAATCCGCTGGACAAGTCGTAAAGGTAGACTCCAGGCTGTGCC
>NZ_JAQFWV010000036.1:0-30062 GCF_056175805.1 Halohasta sp. A2
TCGATCTCGGCATCGAGCGGCTCTGGCCGCAACACTATTGATGTGAGCTCAACAAGATGCTGAAGCATCCCGCCGAATGCGGTTTGGTTGTTCACACACAGACGCATTCAGCGGGATGCCATGATACTCACGCTGTTTCACTGTCTTCGGTAAGAGCCGTGGGTGAAACACCAGTCTAAGAGGGTGGTTTGTTTATGTGTTGGAGGAATATATTCGAGAGAACAGTCGTCGACAGGTGCGGCGTATTTGGAGTGTACAGTACCGTTTTCATTCCATTGCCAGTAATAATATTTCTGTCCAGGAGCAGTTTCTTTGGTGGTGAGGGTAGCTGAAGAGGCAACATCGTCGAAGTCTTGCGGGTCCAATTCTGGAACTCTGACTTCGCCCAGCTGATCGACTAAGATAGACATGGTGGTGTTGTCGCGCTGTTTGCTGTGGACCTTCCGATGGCAGGACTTACACAAGACGACTAAATTATGGAGTTCATCGTTTGTAGGATTGCCATCGACATGGTGGATATCGAGTGAAGAGTCAGCTCCACAGCAGAGACAGACGGGATCAGTTTGTTCGAAACAGCGTTTCCGATGTGTCGCTGTCATCACCTTGTTAATCATAATGTGTAGTAAAAATAACTTCTGGCTCGAATAGAAAACTGGTGTCTGGTACACCAGATCCACGTGCAAGCGTGGTGTGTGCCCTGATGAATTTCAAAACGTATTGTCACTGATAGTGGGCTAATATGTCTATATTCTGTTGGAACGTGCTGTGCAAGATAGATTGCGTGAATCTGTCACTCGGTGATTTTCATCTATTGGATGAACACCGAGACAACGATCAGAATCGATTGAGCATAGCAATCCGATTTTATTCCTCTTTGGAGACTTTCTTGTCAAGGACCACAACGAGGAGTTTCTTTATTTGCCACTCTTCGGTTCCAACATTAATACGACCGTCTTTTTGAACAAAGTTCTGCTGTTGTTTCTTTTTTGTCCATCATAATGAGTGGTTTTGAGTTGCCCACCCTCAGCGAAGTGGTCAAATACCACTGCATGGTTGTGATACTGCGTCCAGTCGTTGATTTTCACAAACCCTTTCGAGGAGGGAGTCTCTATTGAAGTGTCAAGAATCTCGGCATTGATCTCACCTTGGAACATCGGTTTCCGGTCTCCCATAGAGTGACATTTTTTATAACTCTAATAAATCCAAGGGGATCTTACCTAGATAGCTATCGTATCGTTGGGTTTCTGTCACGGCGTGCCGTGCAAGATAGATCGCGCGTATCTCGCACAGAACCGTGCTTAACTCGTTTACGACACACCCATATACCGAGTGAAATACACACCGAGTTTCCGCTGTTATCTCATACCCCATGTTCAAAGTGAAGACACACCCCGTTATTGATCTGTATCCTATTCAGCCGACAGTATCAATCTCTCTCGTTCGAAAAATAATACCCTCCTGTGGGGAGACAAGACCGGAGATGGCGGTTCATCTCTCGTTTCGTGTACGTTTCCCCACATAGGTAGCACTGTCCGTCGGTCATATTTTGTCGTTGACGAGAGACGGTAATATATCCCTTTGATTGCGATGTCGTGTCAGTTCTGTTAGCAGCCCCTACTGGTCGGGATGGAGTTTAGCTTCGAGATATTCAGGAGGACCAAGATAGACAGCGATATTATGCAAGAGAGCGACAACGAGTACCAGATGAGCTGCAGTCATCGAGATCGCCGCGAGTCCGGCAGTGTATGGAACCGCCCACTGGACAGACATGGTGAAACTCCCAATCATCATCATGATTCCCCAGATCATGACCAGAAAAAGAAGTAGAACCGAGCGGAACAACCGAGCAGACAGCAATGCGAGTCCACCAACGATCATGAGGAGGCCAGAGGCGACCGTCGGAATAGATCCCACGATGGGCAGTGTGGCGATCAATCCTGGCGAGAGAGCGGCGGTGATGAGTGACGCGATTCCCCAGATGAAGATGTACATATGTAGCACCTGAACAGCAGGGGAGGCGAAAATTGGCGACACGTCTGGCCGATCACTGTCGCTGTTATCAACATCAGACATACGTGGCGTCATATCCGTACTTGCGGTACATTTCGAAGAACGTCCGAAATCGAATAACATCTTGGTGGTGAGACGTAACTTTCTCGTTGATCTGCTCAAGGACAGAAAGAAGATGTCCTTCGACCTGACCAGGAAATGGCATCGAGATGCCAGAGGTCATATTAAACTGCTCACAGGGGACAAGACGGAAGAACAGTAGGAGGCCCGGTGTTGCCGACTTGCTAAAGTTGATGTCGGTGACTGTGATCTCCTCGTCACCGGTGAGCAGGTCGGTTAGAACGAGTTGGCTTTCTGTAGGGTCGACAGATGTGAGTTTGAACAGGGATGTCTCTGCCTGAACCAGATGATCAAGAATGTCGCGTTCGACCTCGGACTCGTACGCTTGGGCATCTCGATAGCGTTCGACGGCTGTTTGTCCGTCGATCTGATAGTCATTCAACGCGAAATCCATGTGGGTGATGGCCTGCTCTTCATCGTCGTAGTGCACCTCGTTGCCGTCGGTATCGATGCCGAGAACCGCGGCGGAGTCCATAATCTCGTCGTGATCCAGTTCCGCGCTGAAGATATCCGTGTTGAGGTCCGGACCGACATCGCGGTACTGGCGGTAGGTATCGAGTCTGCTCACGGCTGTCTGGTTCGAGCGTATATGAAGCGAGCGAAAGAATGCTTCGATACAATGCCCGTTTCTGTGGCCGTTACGTGATAGTCAGGGATCGAAGGTGGATACGTTTGTTCTCGATGAGTACGTCACGAGGTGTTTCTCTCGGCACTTCTGTAGGCGGTCCAGCAACCCCATTTCGGATTTCCGGGTCACGGTTCTCGCTGCTGGACCCGGTTCACGTCTATGAAAGGTTTTCTAACCGTTGTTCGACTGCCGTCCGGTCCGGTATATCGTGTTTGAGTGCCCTTTCGTAGAGTTCCTTCGCTCGATCAGGGTCAGTGGGGACATGCTCAAACCGATCATACTGATAGATATCGCCCCATTTAACATATGCCCAGACATCGTTTGGATGCTCGTCGATAATTGCCTGGAATTCCTGTTCGCTTTCTTTGACACGACCGAGTCCAGCAAGCGATTCGGCGATAGCGTGACCCATATTCCGGCAGACACTGGTCGATGAGTCCGGGAAGCAGTTGAGGAATTCTCGGCAGAACTCGATGCGTGCCTCATAGAGGCTGGGATCGTTGATGGCTGCATTCCCTAGTTCCATTTCTAGATGCTCACATACCTTTGTAAACGAATATCCTCGCGCATACTCCTCGTCGGCCTTACTGATTGAGGTGATATTCTCAGGGAGCAGTTCGATTAACATCTCCCACATCTGGAGACGTTTCTCACAGCCCTCTTTCAGTTGCCACTGTTCGATGAGATCACCACTCTCCCTGATGAGCTCATTGATACGTTCAATGTTTGGCTCGTCTGGCATCCACCGTTCCCAGAGAACGATTGCGGCCATCCAGACGAAGTCCTCGTCATGGCCAGTCGCGGTCACATCACGTTGTTCGAACCACTGGTCCGCAAGATCGCTTGCAGAGTAGAAGTCTTCGGCCTCTTTTTGAAACACCGATTTGGTGATTTCGATGCCGAATCTATTGAGTTTCTCAACAATTTCTCCAGTTGGAAGGTCACGAACTTCCCGTATTTCCCATTGTTCGCCCGAGACTCTCACGTCAACTTGAGGATCTGAGAAGGAGAGCAGTCGATCGATGTCGATATTTGGCTGACGAGAGGGAAGGGTAATTTCGTCGTCTTCGTCTTCACCTTGGTCAAGTCCGTGTTCTTTGATGTACTGTTCGACGCGTTTGGTATCGATACGAGTCAATTCGTTCCGCTCGTGATATTCATACAGGTGTTCGCGTATACCTGATTCGTTGGGAAATGACTGATTACAGTACGGGCAGTCAGACATTAGTTTACTGTTTAGTGAGACGGTTTGAAACACTCATTGGTTCATGTACTCTCTAGAAGAGATGGTGCCTCCACAGTGAGGTGCCGCCAGTTTCACACTACGTCCAAGTAGGCACTTCCTCTAACCCGATGTTGAATAGAAAAATTTGACTGAACACAACTTGGATTCAAATAATATGAGAGTAGATAGACAAAAAATAGCAGAAGAATTGAAAAATATAGAAACAGATATTGAGGGTGAAAACATCGAACAGGCTAGAAAAAAGGTACGAGAACTGCGTAAGAGATTCGATGTTACTGATGTTACCATATCTCAAGGAAATCGAACGATTGGTGTCAAAATCGATATTTGGTCGTACGAATACGAAGACTGTATTTATTTCGTCACATCTGACCACACATCAATCATCGATGCCGTCTCCGATTTAGTAGCCAACCACATTCCGAAGTTGGCTAATCCAGGTGCAAGGGATAAAACTGCCGAGGCAACCGCAGAAAGTATACGTAATGCTGATTATGTGGTCTCAGCCACCTCCTACGAACAAATCGATCTTGACGACGAAATCTCTATTCACACGGATGTGTACTATATGCGTGCTTCAATTGATTACAAAGGCGAGGTGATTCGAAATATTGGTAACCCAGATTCTGAGAAAATAATTGAAGCCGCAAAAAAGGTTGTAGAAAGTGCCAAAAATGATTAAAGGAGATGTTCATGTGCAGAATCGATAGCAGTTTTAGGTCGACTACGGAATCAGCACTTCGTGTCGTAGAACGCAATGACCACTACTATGGGGTCGGTGTCACCGCTGGCGATGGTGATATGCCGGTTCGGTTGTTGGCCCGCTGAGATACCAGATATGCGCTGTAGGCTCTGAGGCGATGAGACGACCGAAGTATGTAGCGCACACTCAATTGACGACAACTGGTGTTCTGCAAGGACTGTCAGGCCGACACGAGTGCGACAAAGATGTTCTTGCTGGTCGTGAACTCGCCGCGCGTGGGATATGTGGCAACACCGAGTAGTCGTTATGCGTCCGGATCAGGCACCCACATCCCTCGCGCAGGCTTGAACACCACGTATGCGTCAACCCCAGAGTTGTCATTTGGGTGGGCAGTATGGAGAGACAGTTCTCCCAACTCCGAGTGGGACTTGTTCTGCTCCGCTATCCACGCCTCTGCGTCGTCTTCTGACCGAAACGTGAGTTGACGGTCATCTTCAAAATCACCTTGGTTCTGTGGTGTCTCTCGGAAGACAGAATCTTTGAGTTCGACAAGGTAGCGGTCGGCCATGAGTGGATATTTGCGACGGAGAGCCTTCAAATCGCGGTCACGACCACCGAATGTATCCAACCTACCACTCGTATGCAGCGGCAACATGGTGTCTGTTCGCCCCAGATGCGATTGTGAAAATACTCTTGAGTGTAGTCCTCACTCTAATCAGCTATGACCACTGCAAAACAACGAGTCCTTTCTATTCTGACCGAACAGGATGTCACACTTCCTGACGATGGGTCGACAATTGAGAAAATCCGTACCCGGGGAACACACTTTCACATTGAGAATGGCAAATATCTCGGATTTCGGCTTGAGCGGCACCCAACAATGTACCTTTCAGATAGCCAGCCTGGACGCCACCAGTCGCCTGCTCGGTTCCATGTGACGACGGCCTATCAACTGACACTTGATGACAAAACATGGAGTATAGAAGAGATGCATTCAACCTTTGAGTTCACTCCCCACTTGGTAATTGAAGCGGAGTTAGACGCAGACGGGATCAGCCACGCTGTTGAAGATCAAATTGAAGCGATCAAAAGAGCCGAAAACTCTGAAAACGCATTCGAAGAGGCCTTCAGATCCTGGATTAACCACTGGGAAGACAAGTTTGCCGAGGTGCATGGTCGTCCAGTTCCTGCCACTCAACAAGAAGAGATTGTCCAGCTACTGGTAGATGAACTACGTTCAAGGGCTGGTCTTGGCTAAGTCGCACCGTCCAAATTCAATAACGGAAACAGGTCGGATTGCTGTATGCCGAAGTTATATTTGAGCTATATGTGAACTAATCTTAATTCGTCATGGGTCGTAATGATAGATATAGGGGTGTGTCTCTTTGCCGTCTGGCAAAATCTTGGCCAGAATCTCTTGGACTTCCTCTTCTGAGGTGCCACTGGCGATGATACGGTCGTCGTAAATCGCAAAGTACGCTTCCTTGAGATCTGTCTCCCGGAGTTCCCGTCCCAAGCTTCGGGCCCGGGCTTTTCCCATCTCCTGGTGGTAGATTCGTTCGAGATCCAGATTCTTGTTTTTGAGTTCAGTGATCTCAGCGGCGTATCGCTCCCGATTCCGCTTGTTTTTCATATAAAATCGGAGCTGTTCGGCGTCTGATTTCTCTGATTCCTCAGAAGCTGGCAGCGTTTCGATGATCCCGAATCGGTGTTTGGCTTCCTCGTAGCTATCGTCAATGTCAGTACTCAGATTTCCACCGGCGACTATCCGCTGGAGTGGCAACCACCCGTCAGTCACGATGTGGTCCTCAAACGGCAGCAGCGCGACATTCGTAAGAAATATTGGGAGTCTCTCCTCAGGCCAGATCTCGCCGAACCCCACACGAACTGCCTTGACACCGAAAGCTCGTGGTGGGTCGTTCCAGTCCAGGAACACTGCGTATTCCGAGAGGTGCCGGACTACCACGAACTGACCGTACTCGTAGTCAGTCCAGTCTGCAACCGTCTGGAGATCGCCCGTAGAGAGATCGGCTGGGTTTTCCTCAACGAACGCTTCGAGAATCTCGACTGTGTCTTCTTCGTAGAGATGCTCGCGGATCGGCAAGAGCTCACTAATATCCCGCTCGGGGATGTCGTCGACTGTCTCGATATCCCCGATTACATCGAACCTATCGTTGACATAGACGAGCAAATGAGCGTACAAATCGAGAAATCGATTCTCGCTTTCTATGTCAAGCATCATCGGAAAGTCGGTTTCAGTTCCGACACCGCCGTCGATAGTGAATTCTTCGAGATGGACGTCCTCGAGTGTCGTCTCTATTGCCGTGTTGAGTTCTTCCATGAGTTCCGGAGTGAGTAGTTCAGTCAGTTCCTCCGGCGTCGGACCGCCTTCCTGTCCAAAGATGGCTTCAATCTCGTCATCGTTCAGCGAGTCGAGATGCGCATCCATAATCTCTTGGAGTTGGTCATCCAGTTGTTGTTGTGTCTCCTCGTCGACCAGCTCGCGTAACGATGGTCCATCGGGTAGATCAATATCTTCAGCCTTGGGTACGTCCATACTTTCTGTAGGAAGTGAGTCAAAGCTCCCATCGTCGCCGATCAGATCGAAGTCGAGATTGGCTTCAACATCGGTTTCGACATCCGGGAGTTGATCACCACCGAACTGTCGGAGCATCGCCGGATCGAGTTGTGAGACCATCATCCGGAACATTTCGGGGTCCATATCTTCCTCAAGTGTTGTGAGTTCCCACTCGTCCCAGCCATGGTGCAGTGCATAGACTTTGCGACCATCTCGAATGAGTGCGTCGACGACCCCTTCGGTCTCACAGTGGATACAGTACGAGTGGAAGGCCAGTGGGCATTCGACACTCTGCGTCTCCACGAGATCCTCAAGTTCTTCCTCAGTTAATGGCCGGTGAGGAAGAGAGGCAGTATTGACCATACAGGATGTCCAGCCAGCCAAGACAAAAATTATCCGGGGATAACTTGATTGGTTTCTACCGACAGGCTTCGAAAAAACGAATGCACTTCGTTAATGAGTGGGTCAAATTTCGGGGTCGAACTCGTTTAATTCGTCGTCACTACGCTCTGGGTTCTCTCCACCTTCATCATCCTGGCTCTCACTACTCTGGTCTGAAGCATCCATAGTATCGTCGTCTACGTGATCTCCACTTAGTCGTGAAGAGGCTGTTTGGGAACTCCCAGAAACGGTCTCAATCTCTTCGGTATTCGCTGTGGGTGTGTCATCCTCATCCGTTGTCGGGGCTGTCGCTCCGGTCTCGTCTTCTTGTGTACTCACGTCGTCCAGAGTTTTGAGAGCCTCAATGACTTGTTGGCGATACTGTTCGATGTTCCCACCGTACTGCTCCCGCGCCATGCGCGCGTATGGACTATTTTCTGTATCGAAGCCTTCGATCCGATCCAACGTTCGGCTCGCTGTTTCGCTCACCCACCGGTGTCGAGCCTGCTTATCGACTTCCGTAATGTGCTCGGGCCGCAGTGAGACGTTGACCATTCCCTGATCAGTTTCGTAGCTCCGTGGTTTGCCGACGATAGCCACAAAAGCCGGTGGCTCTATATCCCGCAGAAATGCTGCTGCCTCAGGTTGATACTGTCCAGCGTATGCAAATACAGTCCCTGTCGGATCCACTATGCGACCTTGCCAGTAGTCCTCATCATCCCCGACATTGTTTGTCTCGGTTAGGGTCCCGATAATAAACACCCGATTGGCCTTCTCACCTGTCGGTAGCAATGCATACACAGGGGCGCGATCTTCATCGGATTCCTGAAACGTGTAGGTTGCGTCGTTGAATTCTGTAGCGAACACCCGACGGGCGACTTCACGACCAGCTGATTGGTCAGATTGATTCTGACTCATGATTAGAGTGCCCTCGCTCGCAACAGTATCTCAGTTGGATCCTCGACCTTACCTACCTGTTCGAACTCATTGACTAACAAGTACTGACCGAGGATCGGTCCAGTAACCCGATAGTACTGGCCGATGATTTTGTCAGTGATCTTGTCAGCGATGACACTGGTATCCAGCGCATCCTTCGCCATGGTTTGGGCTTCTTCTAATGTGAACCCAGCAAGTGATTCAGTTGTCTCTCTGTCGAACAGCACATCTTGGGTCGTCTCCCCATCATCGAAGACAGCTTTGGTTCGCAGATCAAACTCCCCGTCGACTTCACCGTGTTCCGAGCAGCGTCCATTTTTCAGTACATAGGTGCAGTCATCGGTCGGACATCGTTTAATCAAGCCACTACCGCCTTGGATATCAACAATTGCGCCAGTGAACTCAGTTGTGTTATCACCGACCTCAATATCAGTATCTACTTCCGTAATTGTCGTGGAGCTATTGAGTTTGACAGAGTACTGTCCTTCGTATTCATCTGTCACGACATTTTCGAGTTGATAGACATGACCTTCGTCGAGTGATGGAAGATCTGATTTTGCCCACGCAGTGAACTTGATCCGACCAGTTTCGTCACCGAGTAATCCAACTTGGCCAATTGCGTCGCTTCGGGGTTCCCAAAGTTGGACCACCTTGGCGGTGATATCAACCCACTGTTCGGCCTCAGTTATCGACTCGACATCAACAGCCTGATCCTCAGGAGTGAAATCACTGGCTTCGACATCTGTGTTCGCAGTGAGATTGTTTGTTACACTCCGTCGAGCTTCATCAAGTGGAACCTGGTATTCCGTGACTAGTGTCTTGAGTTGGTCCTCAATGTCGGCTTGTTGAATTTCAATCTCCGTTGGGAGTTGATCGTAGATGGTTTCAGCCTCTTGAGTTAGGTCTGAGTCTGTCATATGGATGTACTCACACTTGCTCTTCGGACGGTGAGCGTAGTAGTCTACCCGCTCGCCAGTGAATAAAATGTATGCCTTGCTCGGTGAAACTGAAAGTGCCGTAGAGGTATTTCTTCGAATGACATCTGCCTTCGAGTGCACCGATATCCAGACTAACTTTGTTTCTCGACCACCTAACGGTGAGTAATATATGCCTTCAGTTGGCCATCTCGGCGATTCACATGAACTATCAGAACGTGCTCGACAGTACGCGAACACAGTAATCTTCGGTGAGAAGTGGGATCTTACTCCAGATCACGTTGACCTCAATCGTGTGACGTTCGAAACCAGCACTCGCATGCAGCGGCAACACGGGGTCTGTTCGCCCGACGGTACTGGAAACAGTACGATTCGTCTTGCTGCGAAAACATACAACCGTGCAGGCTTTGAGGCTATACAGGAGACTATTCGTCATGAACTCGTCCACGCCTATCAGCAGCAAACACCAGATGTCGAGGTAGGCCACGGTGACTCCTTTTCACGATGGGTAGATCCTCTGAACCTATCTGGGCGGTGCAGCACACACTACGAAATCCAACCAGAAGATCATAAATACAGATTCTACTGTACCCAAGGATGCGGCTTCATCGGTGGCCGTCACCGCTGGAGCAAGGCCGTCCAGCGCGCAATCCAAGAAAATCTAGTTTGTGGTGAATGTGAGAGTTCTCTCCGTGTCGAGGGTCCGAACGGCGTTCTCGAAGAGGTTCCAGAGTGGCGGGACAAATCATTTGATGAAAACGATCTTCGATATCGATTCTACTGTGAGAACTGCGGACTTATTGGAGGGAGACGACAGATGTGTAAAACTGTGCGACGAGTTGCCCGGGGAGAAACCATGTGTCGAGACTGTGGCTCTTTAGAGGTAGCAGTACGCGATAGGAACAACGATGTTATTACATACAGTGATTTGTAACCCGTCCGTTTAGTCCTGACCATCCAGAGTATCTCTGCCAGAGGATGTGATAAAGGTTCTTTACCCAAAGAAGAAGTTTGAGCAAAAAGACATCTACTGGAATATTGACCAACAAAACAATGATGCAATAATTTCTACAGAGATATTGACAGAAGAAAACTCAAAATTAGTTGATTTATTAGGGATTCATAACGATAACAAGAGTATCGTCATAGCCGAAGATGTAAGAGATATATTCAATATTTCGAAGGGTGATGATATCTATTTCACTACCCCAAAAGGGATTGAAGAAGAGAAGCCTGCTGTTTTTGTTTGGACATTAGAAAAAGTGAACCGAGCGATCTTAACTGCAGATCACGATTCATTTAATTCTTTTCCAAGATATCCACATTTCTGAATGAAGATCTACGAGATCAAATACCAACTTCAAAATAATCTCGACATAAAGTCGAGTTTGAAAAAAGAATGTGATTATAGTCACACCGATGAGAATAATCGCATATTTATTATAGAAGACGATAAAATGGGGAGAAAAATATATATCGTCCCTAATGAAGGAAAAGAATTCACAGAATATTATATTGCAAAGCTACGATATGTATTTTGCACAATAACTATATTATTGGCTAGCTCGTATCTATTTTTAATTAATTTTAATTTAAGTATATCAGATTGGATTTTAATATTATGTGTATTTCCAATGGCAAACATATTGTCAATTTACCCATATGTAATAACAGATGATCAACCAAAAGAATTCCATCCAAAGAAACAAAAATATAGTTTATTAGCAAGACTTAGGCCACTACCGTTTCAAAAACAAGTATATTTTTCTCCGATTGTCTATTTAAATAATATATCTGCGGCAATAATCACAGTACCGCTAGTTTTTCCAGAGATGAATATACTTGCCGTAGTTTTTCCAACATCTGTATTAGCTTTAGTTCTAATGTTTCAAGACCAATCAGATCCAGCAACGAACAACGTGGTTGCTCTTACTGGATTAATTTTACTTCCATTTGCATTACCAATCATTAATCTCGGAGTATACACACAATTACCCACAATATCTCAGCAGAATACAACAGTACTCACAGTTCTCACACCCGATCTTATTCACCCAGTCGTAGCAGCAATTACATCAGTTATGAGTTCAGGCATTTTAAATTTATTACTTGTAAACCTTATCAGTGTTTTAGTGTTATTGTTTATATATAAATCACCATATGATAATCGAGATCGTATTGAAATATACAAAATGCCCACAAGAATCAATGACAAAAAACACCTGAGAATAGGGATATCACTGCTATTCTTTGTTTATGTGGGAGGTTCAATTAGTCTCCTCATCTCACAATTGGTTGGTCATCCATTAGTTCCCGTTGAGACAATGTTAGCAAAAGTGTTAGTTTATTGGCCGTTAGTTATTGTAATGATAAGTTGGGTCGCTGTATGGTACCTGCGGCAACAAAAAAATTCAACAGAGTATGAAATATGTACAACTGAAATAGCATTTTTTGTTGAAGGCTATCAGGTTGTGTTTGCTGAGACCAGCGGTGCGGCAGCATTTCCAATGTTATCTGAAGATGATCCAAAAATTGTACTAAACAATCAGCTACAAGAAGAGCTAACTGAAGACGAAATAAAGGCAATATGCCACCATGAAATATACCACATTGAGCATGATTCGATCAAATATCAAGATAGAGTTGAAATTCCTATAGTTGGCCATCTATTATTTTTCTTGACAACAAACTTTTCAGAATTTTATAATGAAGAATACTATGCGGACGAGTTTGCCGCAAAGAAAGTTGGGCCAGAAGTCGTAATATCAGGTCTTGAGAAGAAACGGTCGATGAATTTCAGTGGGGACGAATCCACAATTAGATCACATTTCAAAGGTGGTTGGCAAGGGTACGCACGTTTACTCTACTCAATGCCTGTATTGGCATTATATTCCCCACCAGACAAACATCGAATCAACCAATTGGAATCGCTTAGAAAAAGTAGAGAATTGCAAAGTGATGTTTGAGTCTAATCTTCAAAATTAAATTTCGACTTTCTTCGCCAAACTGTTTCTTTTGTCAGTCCAATCAACTGTGCGATTTCTTTCAGGGTAATGATTGTATCTGTTTGATCACAAGAGATATACACCGCAGCTGCAGCAACTCCGACTGGATTACCTCCTATTGATTCTCTTTGATTCAAAACGTCCCTAGCAGTAACCTCTACTTCACCGGGTAAGTCGAGTCCTGTACAGATTACTGCAGTGAACTGTTCCGGTGTTGGTGGTCCAATCTCAAGATTTAATTCTCGATTCAGCTTCTGGAACATCTGCTTGATCGATGCCTTATCAGTCTCAACCACCTCAGCAATCATTGCTGCGGGAATGGCTCTATCTGCTTCACGGGAGACTGCATAAATTACAGCACCGATAGTTCGTTCCAAAGATCGGCCGTGCATGAAGTTTGTTTCCCATGCTTTGGCGACCAACTCCGCGGAACGAATCACTTGTTCCTCTGGTAGCGATAATGCGTCACCGATAGCTTCTGTTCGTGAGAGTGCGTCGACAAGGTTTGCCTCTGATTTATCTCTCACTGCGATCTGTGATTCCCAGTTGACTGGTTCTGACTCCTCTACCTCCAAAGTATCGTATACTAAATCGGATGTGTCACCGGTTTCAGTCAGTAACGAATCGCTGTCTACGACATATGAACACTCATTGCAGAGCCACGATTCAATATGTTCTTGATACGAAAGCGAAGCGGTATCACAGGCTGGACAACTTGATGGCTGCTCGTTTGATCCAGTCATTCTGAATCCCCCTTTGCGGAGCGGAACTCTCCGAGAACTTTCTCAACCTTTGCTTGCTTTCGATCCCCATCCATAGTTCCTTTAGAATATTTGAACCGATACCGAGTCTCAGCGACCGTCTCAAACAACTCATCGCTCACAATTCGATAGTCTTCGACATAGGCTTCGTAATCACCGAGTTGGTATTGGCCACAGTAGAGTTCATTTGCGAGGACTTTCCTGACAGACCAACGGCTCCAGTCCTCACCCCGTTTTGTAGTGATACCACTCTTATTGAGACTGTGCGCCACCTCTGGCATCGAACGTGCCTCGATATAGTCGTTGAAGATTTTCTGGACCAACTCTGCTTCACTATCGAGAATAGATAGTGTTTGGTCGGAGGCCAACTCGTATCCGATCGGAGGATGATCGTTTGGCCATCGATGTTTCCTTGCCATTGCGTGCATTCCCATCCGCACACGCTGGGATGTGAGGTCACTTTCCAGTTCAGCTGCAGATGCAAGGTTGCGGAAGGTGAAGCGGCCAACCGGAGAGGCCGTATCAATGTACTCTGTCACACTCTGCAGTGCCACTTCACACTGGTTGAGCTGCTCCTCTGTTTTTACCAAGTCGACGACTGAGCGACAAAATCGATCAAGTTTCCAAAATACGACCACATCGAAGCAACCCTGCTTAGCCTTCTCAAGCATCTTCTGGAACTCTGGTCGTTCCGTGTTCCGACCAGATTCAGCTTCGTCCGTGAAGACGAAGACGACATCCCAGTTCTGTTTCTTGCACTGCTTCCAACAACGTCGAACTTGCTCATCAATCGAGTAGTGATTATCCGGTTTCTTTACAGATGTACGAGCATAGATCGCAGCTCGTGAGACTGAATCGTCCGGATTCGAATCTGTTGGGACTTGTTCTACATTGATTGGACTGTCTGAGGTGGGGTTGTTTCGATCCAAACTAAACCCCCTCCTCTGAACGATCATCGCTGGCTTGTTGAGCAAGTGATTCGATTTCTTCGGTCACAACTTCCGACAGCGAGATTCGGTTTTGATGACAGTGGTCCATCATCGCTTGCTTTTCTTCAGGCGAGAGTCTTACCGCTACTCGTGGAACGATCAGATACTGATCGTGATTGTATCCAGTGAGCACCTCACGACGAATCATGTCCAAGGGTCGCTGGGTGTCAGCGACGGCCATTTTAATGAACTCTTTCGCATCAGTTTGATCATTGAACGCAACAGCATGTGCTGCAATGGCAATCAGGCGATCCTGTGAGACCTCTGATTGTCTCGTCGCCAAGACATCTGCTACCTGCCACCAAAGCCCACTGTACTGCCGTACATCCGGATTGTAATTCTTCAACACCGCCCACTGCTTTTCGGTACCCTCTGGGCCATTGCTCAACAGCGGATGGATCACTTCTGGCAGGGAAAGGACGTTCACATACCGCCGCACCGCATTCGGGTCACGATCTAACTGGCTACTAACTCGTCGAGCTACGGCCATCTTTGAATCCTCTTCCGTCTTGAGCTCGTCGTACAACGACCGACAGAACTGCGCCCGGTCGTAGATCGTCCATTCTCGTCGACCCATGCTCGCTAAGTTCGTCTCCTCAAATGCTTCAAGCAGCGTCCCACAGATTTTCACTGGCAGGACTTCCCACCCGCAATCAGTCGCCGCCTGATACCGCTGCCAGCCATCGATGATGTGGTAGACGTCCTCTGTAGGGTCAGGACGAACAATCAGTGGGCGATTAATCCCTGAACCGCTAATCGACTGCCTGAGCCGCTTCTTAGGTGGGACTCGACGAGGATCATGCTCACCGTGCACTAACTTCTCGATAGGCACCAGTGTGTGATCCTCATCAGGGAGCAACTCTGGATCCGGAACTACCGTCTTGATTGTGCTACTCATCGGTCACTCCCACCCCTGCTTGTCTGCCAACTGTTCGAGCCGTTCTTGATACAGGGCACGAACAAGCTCGGCGTGACTCTTCGAGTTCCTGACCGCCATTGCTCGTGCGTGCCACCGGCTATGTTGCTGTGTCTCTGGACCCATCACGTCGACGTTCTTGAACGGGCGCGTTGTTGCGATGTCTTGGTACGTCTCTCTAAGTTTCTCTGCTTGCTTTTGAAGCGTATCACTGAAGATTTCCTCGTGTGATTCTGATGGAGCCTCCTCGAGGTTTGCTGTGAGTTCACGGCGAAACTCATGAAGACTCCGACGAGTCTCCTGTTCGGACATCTCGTCAAACTGGATCGTCCCAACAGCCTGTAAGACCGCATCTGTCGGGTCGACCTCTTCGGAGTCCAACACTGAACTGAATGTGTTGTGCAGCGAGACCACTGCACGTGCTGACCCGGAGACACCGTCACCACTTCCCAAGCGCGCATCTGAGTCAATTCCATAGTTATCCATCGCGGTCTTTTCTTGGACTGATCGTTCTTCGGGATGCTTGAACAACGACTGCAGCAGCGGCGGTAAGTTCGCTGTCCGAAGGTGTCGCTTGACTAAGTTGAGTGCTGACTGATCTGTCTTTCCTCGGAATCGGCCTGCAACGTAGTGTAAGGCTTGCTTTTCCGTACCAAATCGCCCATCTTCGCCCAGTTCTGCGAGTGTGTCTCCATCCTCTGGAGTCGGTAATGGGAGTTCACACGCTGTCTGCGAGCAATGCAGTAGAAGGCCAGTCTCGCCTTTGACGGCATGTCCACAGCACGGACAGTCCGATGGCTCCTCTAGCGGGCGTACCAACTCAAAGATCAAGCTGAGTTGTTGGGCGATCTCTTGTTCGGAGAGATCTCGACGGTCTGTATTCTCACTCAACGACATCCAAGCTGCATCAAGGTCGTCAGCTCGAAGGATCTTACACGGAACGTGCTCGTGACCGGCTTCCATCGCTGCGTGGTAGCGGCGCGATCCCGCGATAATCGCATACTCCACACCGGTAGACGAATCCACCTCCGTGATTCCTATGTCTTCGAGCGGCCGAACCATAATGTCCTGGAACAGGCCATCCGTCTCGATTGAGTTCGCCAACCGACGGTCGACCTCATCACCACTCCACGCCTGCTCACGTGACTGGACTGGATCCAGAGTCAGCGACTCGATTGGCAGTTGTGTTCGTTCAATCATGCGGTCTCTGTGAGCCCAGCCATATCACGAATGATCTGTTGCCAGCCAACCTGTTCGAGCGTGACCGCAACATCCTCGCTCCCTGTGTTTTCGATGTCGACCGCTGCAAGGAAGCTCTCGGTATCGCCAGCGATCTTGTGCTGGATCTCGCTGACTGCGTCGTCGTACTGCTCGTAGACGGTGATCTCCTCGCCGACAACGACGTAGAATCCCTCTCCCTGATCCGGGTCGACCGTGAACTGTATACCGCTCATAGATCATCCCCCTTGCTACCCGTCAGGAGTGGATCGATCTCTGCTGCAGCTTCCTCTTCGAGTTCAAGAACGTGGTCGTCAGCAACGTAGTAGGGTTTGAGCATTCCGTAGGTGTCCGGTAGCACGTGTTGGTTGATCCGGACGGCGAGTCGATCGGGCGATCGAGGCCGAATGTCGGTTGGACCACCCCAGCTGAGATACCGACCATCTGACTGCTGGTGGTGAATTGTTGCCGTCTCAGTCACCGTCCGAAGGTTGAGGTTCGTGATCTTGAATCCAAGTTCGCTGTAGAGTTGGCGTTCGATGTTGAGTCGCTTCGTCGGTTCGCGAACAGCCTGCTCAGCTGGGTCTGCAACGAATCGGAGGTCGAACTCAGGTGTCTGCGCCGGAGTGACTTCCTGCAGTTCCTCGCTGATGATTCGAGCAGTGAACGAAGTAACTGCCAAGTCTGGATCAGCATCAGTCGACTCCGTCGAAAGCAACACATCGAGTTCTTCGAAGATATCTTGCCGTGCATCTTCGGTCAGCGGGTTCGATGGTCCGTCACTCCCGGCGAGGCGTTCGTAGTCGAGTGTGATACGCTGATGAGTACGCTGTTCGCGAGAAACCCCATACACTTGGAGGTCCTTGATCATCGCTCGGTTAGATGACTCGACACTCCCGTGTGCGCGAAGTTGAACGATGTCCTCACCGAAGGCTTCTAGGATCGCTCGCGCGGAGTTCGTCAACAACGACGGGATTTGAATCGCTTTCTGTGGCCCGTCGACTGACTGTGGAGTCGAGCTCACAGGCTGACTCCTCGTTTTCGAGATGTAATCTGTGGTCTGTGCTGTCTATCGATGCCGGAATTCTCAAGTCCGGCTGCTTTCTCTGTCGACATGCTGGTTTGTCCCAGCACAGTCGGCGGGTGTTCCAGCACCCGGCGGCATTCTACCGCTCCTGTGCTTACGCTTCTGTAGTAGTGTGTACCACTTAATAGTTGCTATTGTAAACTTACGATAGAAACAACTATCCAAAGGTTACCATAGAGTGTGACCTAGCCAAATCTGTATGCGATGGTATTGTAGTCACAGAGTAGAAAGCAGACTGTAATGACTCTAACAGAAGATGAATTAAACGGTCTTGACGAAAAAATTCTTGACGTGCTAACAGATGGACGAGCAACTCCTACTCTAATAAAAATGATTTTGGAAGAAAGAGGTACAGAGGTTTCTCGACAGTATATTAATCAACGCATGAAACGACTCTCTGAACATGATCATGTTGAGAATTTATTTGATACTGGAGTATATGAACTTATGATTGACCCGCGGCAGAACTAATTATCTATTTAAAATTTGATGATATGAATACAGTATAGGATACACCACCTTGCAAGTGTTTTCACCACCACACCAAGCTGCAAGTGTTCTATAGGACACACCACCCTGCAAGTGTTTTCACCACCACACCAAGCTGCAAGTGCTCTATGGGACACACCACTCTGCAAGTGTTATACCGATAATACCCTCCTCATGTGAATTTCCATAGATTTTGTTGCTGAGGATCCGATGTATCTGGAGGTTGAAATTCTGATGCCTCGTCTTCAAGATGTGATTTCAACACCCGTTTGGCATTACTAGGTACGGCATTTTTATAACTTGATTTGAGTGCAGCGTTGAGTATATCTCTTGGATCGTCAGTTACATCGTAAATGAATTTGCGACCACCTTTGATACCAAGATTCTGTTCGGCAGAGCGGACTAATCCCTGCATCGAGAGTTGGTCTAAGAACTCGTACAGTTTGCGTTCTGATTTAACGGGTCTATCGCTTGATTCTGCGATAGAGGAGTACAAATTATACACTCTTTTTGTAGTTGCCTCATGTCCAGGTTCAATAATTGCGAGCGTTGTTGCAAGATATGTAAGTGCTTGCTGCGAGCTGAGATCGTCCTCAAAATAATCTAGCAATTCATCTGTTTCAATTGTCTCAGTTGCCTGTCGGACATGCTCCTCGGTGACCACATTTCCATCGCTCATACGGGCGTACTCACCTGCTTTTTCAAGAATACGGAGGCCCTGACGAACATCACCACGCTCCTGAGCTGAGAATGCTGCTGCAAGCGGTACCACTTCATCCTGAAGTACACCGTCTCTGAATGCCATATCGGCGTAGTAACCAAGGATATCACGGAGTTCGTTAGCGTTGTATGGTCCAAACTTAATCTCACGTTCACCAAGTGTTGATTTGACCTTTGGCTCAAGCACGTCGACAAATTTCAAATCGTTCGATATGCCAATTAATCCGATTTTTGCGGTCTCAATTGGAGTATTCTCGTTAGCCTCAGCACGTGGGAGGTCGTATAAAAAATCATTTCGAGCGTCTGGAGGTATATTATCAATCTCATCGAGGATGATCAACACATTACCTCCGACTGATTCGATTTCATCATACAAAAACTCAAAGACATTGTCGGTACTGTAACCGCTCTCGGGAAGTTTGTTATCGGGTTCGCGGAACTCGTTGACAAGTGAAGTCACCAGTGAATAGGCTGATCGGTAGTTTCGACAATTAATTGGTCCAATAACGTGAAGTGGAACACCTTCCTCACCCGCTTTCTCTTGGAGTTTATCCCGTACCCACTTCGTCACAGCAGTCTTTCCAACGCCAGTTGGGCCAAAAACGAATATGTTGTTTGGATCGTGACCAACGACAACATCTTGAAGCGCGTTAATATACAAACTAATCTCTTCGTCCCGGTGAAAGATGGTTTCAGGGCTGAATGTGTCTTTTTTGAGTGGTTGCTTCCACTCAAAGATCGCATCAGTTGTATCAAACGGATTGTCGCCCAAGTCGACCATTTGTTGACTAGGATAGACTGTACAGTAATAAACGCTTCTACCACCCTGCAAGTGTTACAAGTGTTCTTAGAAGTAACCCCTCACACACCACCCTGCAAGTGTTATCTTCTATTCGAAGGTGAGGGGTTCCCTACAATAACTGGAGGGAGGAAACCTGCTAAACGTGCACTAGAACAGCTAAACTAGTAAAATTTTAGGTCGAGACACCGTTACTACTTACTATTAGTATAAGTGTTGTTGTTGTTGTTGTTATTGCCTCTAATTAGAAATCACAAATCGTACTCCCTCCTACCGTTTTTGATTGTAATATGTCTAGTAGACACTCATCTTAGAACTTTATTTATATACTATGGGCCCATATCAATCTGGGTGAAGTAGACGCTTTTCTATTCACAGAACACTTGCAGGGTGGTGTGTGACCCCTATTAATTATGAGACTCTCGTTTCTTGTCTCTCTGTATTTGAAAGACAATTCAGTCGACTTGGTTTGCGGAACTGAAGCTGGTGAGTTCGTCGATACGAACTTCGAGATCTTCGATTTCGCGTTGGAGCTCGGTAGTTTCGGGTGAATCGGCAGCAGCGAGTTGATCTTTGAGGCCCTGGAGGCGCGATTCTTTGCGTTCTTCGTCGACATCGGCCTTGCGGACGTACTGACTCTCCTCGATGTCGTAGAGATCAGACTCTGAGAGTTCTGTCACATCGAGAGCCTCATCGACTTTGGAGGCGTCGACGGTGGTGATACGTTCGCGATCAATGCCTTCGGTTTCGAGGAGTTTGAGTACCGTCTCGTCATCCTTCAGCGTTCGATTGCGTCGACTAGTGCGTTGGACGGAGCCGTACTGCCCGTGGACGGGTTGATCGTGGTGGAGTCGGTCCAGGAGTACTGACCGAACCTCCTGCCGTAGGTCGTTTGCGTTGCGTTGGACATCCGAACAGAGGGTGTAGAGATTAACCAACTCGGCGGTCTCCATCGTTGAGAGATTAGTTGGATTGTAGCGTTCGAGGGCGTCGATAAGAAGCAATGAGTCGGAATAGAGTAGGAGATCAGGTTCCTCACGACCTGTCTCGGTTTGGTCGTCGACACTGAGTGGAGCGTCGACAAGCGAGGAGGGCGTTGGTGTCTCAGTGTTTCTCAGAACGCCCTCACGCTGGTCGACTTCGAAGTGGGGATGGACAGAGAGAACGGTGGCGTAGGGTTCGGCGTCAGCCGGAAGGCGATCAAGATCGAAGCCCTGGTGAGCGTCGTCAACACGATCATAGAGCTGCTCGAACTGGGATCGTTTGAGTGGGAGGGTAGTGTTTTGATCACGGTAGGAGATGAGGAGTCGATGTTCTTGGATATCTTCGAGTCTGAATGGACGTTCAGACAGTGGCGTAACAAACGTGGCGTCGGCTGGAACCTCCTCAAGTTCCTCAAGAATGGAGTGCCAGGTGATTGAGAAGGGCATACTGACAATTTGAATGGGTGGCAGGTGTAAAACTCCAGTGACGAGTCTTCATCATTCTTTACTAGGAAACAGGATTATCTTACTGGAGTGAATATTATCAGACGCGCTTCGCTGTGGAGGGCCGAAGCGCATTGGGGGCACCCGTTGACGGTGAGCATTGTCTCACCTTTGTGGGTTCTATTCCCACTCCCTTTGACAAGAGGTATCCCAAGGATTGCATCACAGTCCACAAACCACCGGGAGGAGAGGTTGTGAATGATCAGAGACTTTTATCAGGAATACTTTCATTGTGGATTGTAAGATGTTCGCACGACTCGGGTGGTTACTCGGTCGACAGGAGACAGAAACGCTCTACGAATGTCGACGCTGCGGGTCGACGTTCGAGACCGACCAGGGTGGTTGTTCGAACTGTGAGTGTAAGTCGATTGCTCGCTACGATTTCGAGTAGTAGTCTCCGAACTACGAATCCAGACCACAACACGCAATAGATGGCGGTAGAGACCCTCGATACGTAACTCCTCATGGAAATCTCCGAAGATCTCACCTGTCTGTTTTCAGCGACCGTCGACGAACAGAGCGATTCGTACGTCATTGAAGTCCCGAAAGCTGAGGTTGAACAGGGGTTCGTAGACACTTCACGGACTCACAAGATCGCACTGTTGTCGACGGCGACGGACCCATCAGCGGATGAGTCGGACTCTACACGTAGTGATACAGATCGCAGAGTCGACCAGCAGGGCCCACCGGTGAGCGTCGGTGAGCAACGAATCGTCGAGATAGATGAGATCGGTGACCAGGGTGACGGCCTCACACGTGTCGAGCGTGGATTCGTCGTGATTGTCCCCGAGACCGAGGTAGGCGAACGTGTCCGGATACAGATTCGACACGTCAGAGAGACCGTCGCATTCGCAGATGTCGTTGAGCGGTTCAGGTACTGACTACTCTCTGCGACCTTTCACTGGTCTGTCTCAGTTGTCGACTCCGAAGCAAGCGAATAGAGTCGTTTTCGAGCATCTCTCAGTGATGTTCTTGACTTAACGACGTCGACTTGTTGTAACTGTTTGAGGCCGAGCCGGACAGTCCGTTCCGGAAGGAGTGATTCTGCAGCGAGTTCTCGTTGGGTGAGCGTTCCGTTGTGTTCGAGAACAAGAGCAACCAGTTTAGCACTTGGTGGGAGACTCTGGATTGTCTCTCGCAGCTCTATCGAGGATTGTGACCGAGCATCTCCCTGTGTGGTCATTATCAAGAATCGGCGACTCGGGTGTATAATCCCACTGACTCGGAGAAAATCTAACGCGGCCAACTAATCACGAGGAATGTATGAAACGGTTTCTCTGGTATGTGGTCTATGGTGTTGTTATTCGGCGGTCGACGCCCGTCGTTAACGCAGACACTCCATGTCGACCATCTTGATATAGTCACTCGGTCGACTCATCGAATTTTGCACACTGGAACTCGGTGATGAATAGCCGGTCGTCGACTTGGTAGAGCCAGCCCCGATCGAGTAGATAATCGAGGGCGTGATCGATATCGGCATCGCCAAAATCTGGATTTGCCTCAGTGATGAGTTCCGTAGCCTGGTGATGTGTAAAGGAGTCCTCGTCCGACCGCTCGCAGAGATGTCGCTCAAGAGGGAGATACGAATCTTCGATCCAGTCTGGGAGTGGCGGGTAGCCTTCTGATGCCATTTCTGACGGTTGGTATGAGTTACTTTTCCCAGGTACTTAAGCGGGGATAAACAATTGTGGGCTACTTTCTCTTGGACACCCAATGTAGGTAGCAGCCACGGAGAACCGTTCTTTTCCCACTTCATCACCCGCCCAACACCGCCGAGACCACTTAACCAACAAAAGATATGAAGTATCAAGGGTTGTTGGTTAAGACTTACACGGAGGTTGATAGGCTGTCTTATAGACTCAGAAGAGACGTGTCTGCAAGACTCCGAGCGCTAGTATCAGAGATAGGCTGGGTCCGTTTTCATTCGGATAAGATTGTATCAAGTAGAATCAGATTACTTACCTCCGGAGGAGTATGAATCGGATGGTCCAAATCCACTCAATGAAGGAATATTAGTAGATGTCTTTGAGTGATTACCAGTAGAGGATATGTCGGCTAGGGAGTTCCATTTTCTTCATAAACAGAAAATATTCACTACTCTATCACATCCGTTTGCTCATGATGCCCTCTCCATACAAACGACGTACTATCCTCTCCATAATGGGGTCGTCCGTCGCACTCACGCTCACAGGCTGTGCCAGCAACCCAAACTCCGGCGATTCAAACAACACTTCCAATCAAACTGATGAGTCGGATTCAAACGAGCCTTCTAATCAGACTGAAGAGTCGATAACAACGGATGATTTAACGTTTGATGTAAGTATTGAAGAAGAGTTCACAGATAGTCACCCTGCACAGATCCAAATTAGCTTGACAAATACACTGGAAACGCCAGTAACTCTCTCTACGGGTAGTACTTCTCCATTCGCATCGTATTTGAGTGAGGGCCAATCGGACGAGGGTCAGCTTGTTCTCGTTCCCGACGTTTCCGGAGACGAGAGCCCGCTTGATTGGATAGGCGAGAATGATCCAATTCCGAATAGTTCCGAGAATGGATGCTGGAATATATCTGCAGACGTGCAGATCGAAGAACCAGCAATAGAAACAGAACTTGAGGGAGGAGATTCCAATAGCCAACAGTATGAGGTATACGAGTACCAAAACGAATCATGTCCTTCATCTGGCGAGTATCAGTTCAAGGATACCGTAAGAATTCACCGCGGACAATCATCGGATGATACATCCGAACATGAGGTGACACTCGGATTTACCGTAACGCTTGATGAAGATCAGTCGATCTCGGTCGAGAAGGACGATCCAACGGTCAATACAATTCAAGATTGAGCGAGTGACTCAGACCATTCCGGGTAATTATGCAGGTAATTGGCACTGTCCTGAATACTCCGCGCAAATACATTAATAAGTAGAATCCGGTTTGAGGTTTTTCTCGTCAATATCGTGGCTTTTCCTCGTTCAATGGGGCCTTGTAGTCTTACAGAAAATATATGAGATTGAGTTAGTAATAGCTGATGTATGTCAACGTTTTCTAATTTTAAATTAACTAAAGCGAACGCAGTCTCCGTAATTATATTCTGCATCTTGGTGATCGCCGCCGTGCTCCTCCCTCCGCTCGTGCTGGGTAGGCTGACGACGGAAACCTACGTGATCACGGCAGCAGTGATCATTCTTGCGGCCAGTGTGACTCTCCCATATGCGCTACTGGTTGGGATTGGGACGCTCCCATTCCTGTACGTTGGAGTTGCGAGCTATGCGGCACCACAACCATCAGCCGAGGCTGCTCACCTCTTTTCACTGGACGCGGCACTCCGACACGTGGTGGCTGGTGTCGCCTACGTACTCACAGCGGCTGTTGTCGGGGCGATCAGTTTCGGGACCCAGATGAAAATTGGGGCCCAAAGCCCACCCCCGGAGATCGGCGGGCAACCAGCGTTTCTGATCCTCGGTGGCACGGTCATCGCGGCCACGTTCGTCACCTTCCAACTGTGGCGATACGACACTGAGTTTCGCACTCTCAACCGGAGGATCCTCCTTGGAACGGTGGTACTCGGCCTGCTAGTAGCGGTATCTCCGATTGTCGCGTTCTGGGTATACACAGTCACTGGGTGACTTAGAGAGCCACAGCACAGGGTTTGTGGGGTAGTTAATACCACCCAACAAACAATTCA
This sequence comes from Halohasta sp. A2, assembly GCF_056175805.1. NCBI lineage: Archaea > Methanobacteriati > Methanobacteriota > Halobacteria > Halobacteriales > Haloferacaceae > Halohasta > Halohasta sp. A2. Next base: position 24,695 of record NZ_JAQFWV010000036.1, read on the forward strand.
GTGGGTATCGACGGACCGATGTTGACATGCTGTAGTGATTCTCCAAGTGAACCAATGGTCACCGCTTCCCTTGGCAATATATAGCAGGTTTTCGGATGGTATTAACAATGTTCTCTGTAGGCCTCCATACTTCGAAATCGTATATGTCTAGCGACAGTCTGCACACAAGAACGTACTTTGTATCTACTGTCGGTTGATTAGGAATCACCGAGTATTGTTGAGATCTCTCCTAAGGATTCAATTACGTAATCGGCTGGTTCCTTATCGAGAAGTGAATCGGATCTGTCGACCAACCCTGTCAACACAAGCACCGTTGTAAGACCAGCACGCTGGCCCATCTCAATATCTGTTTCCGGATTGTCTCCAATGATCATACACTCGTCTGGATCTGTCCCAAGTGTCTCAAGGCTCACTTTGATCATCGGGGTGTTGGGTTTCCCACAAATGATGTCGGGATCATAGTTCGCTGCGTAGCCGATAGCTGCGATCAGTGCTCCAGCACCAGGATCTAACCCTGTGTCAGTTGGCACCTTGCGATCACCGTTGGTGCCTACAAACGCCGCCCCAGAGTCGACAGCCCGTAGGCCATGTGCCAGTGTCTCGAACTCGAAGCTTGAATCGTTTCCAACAACAAGAACATCCGCAGCAGTTGGCTCGGTTGTCAGTGTAGCACCTGCCTGTGTGAGTTCGTCGTGCAATGCTGGCTCGCCAATCGTCATCACAGTTGCGTCCGGGTATTCAGCAGTCACGTACGTGGCAGTCACTGACGCGCTCGTCAAAATTTCAGACACATTTACCTCAATTCCAAGTGATCCGAGTCGATCTCGGCACTTCTCTCTAGATTTTGTTGATGAGTTTGTCACGAAGGCTATGTCGACGCCAGCATCACGTAGGAATTCAATTCCTTCTGGTGCTCCGGGAATGACCGTTTTAGATCTATAGACGGTTCCATCAAGATCGATGATCGCAGAATCCATTGTAGGTAGTTGGATAGCAGGTTTCTAATCGCAAGACAGCGTAGGGGTAGCTCAAAATTGTCATTTTGGAATGATGGACGTACGTCGACTAATATTTTCTAAGGCGAGTTTCTATTGACCAATCGTAAATTTAGCCGGTATAAATACACGCTCAATATAGTGATATAAAAATAGAATCTAGTTATATATGATATCAGACACAAAATTCGACGATAGAGCGTCATAGACGGTCGTTTTTGAATGAAGGAACTGCTATCCAACTACCATTGTAGTAACTAGATTGAGATACGTAATCGGTGGCTGATTAATCTGAGCATATTGTGTACATACACGATTTACATACACTTCTGATATTGTTTATCGTTCAATGCAGTAACACATACCCAACGAGAAGGTAGTGCTTTTCATTGAAAACGAAAAGTACCTCTCTTTATATTACAAATCCGATCGAACGAAAACTCTCTATTCAATCAGGGCATTGGGAGTAGATTGGGTGTATGACTGGTCAATTGGACATGATCACGCACCGATTTAAATTTATGCTCAAACTCCCCATCGAACTAGGTTGTCAATAATGTTCAGATAAACGAGAGCCCATAGTTGAGATAGCGGTTTGTTGGGTTGAGCACGAGTGTGACCAACTAGTAATTGCAGCCCACAGGTATTACCGCACTGCTCGCCACACCTCAAGCTCTTTCTGTAGATTCGTTACCATTTGGTTGCGGTTAACGTAGTCTGAGACGTCTTCCTGAAATCCGACAAAGTTTACGAGTTGTTCATCACTATCTTTGATTGGCGCAATGGTTAGCCGATTCCAGAACGGAGTGCCATCTTTCCGGTAATTACGGATGATCTCTGTAATCCGTTCCTCGTTTTGAATTGCAGTCCGAATCCTGTCGACCGTCTCGGGGTCGGTGTTTGTGCCCTGCGGAAACCGACAGTTCCGACCGAGCACTTCGGATCTGTCGTATCCTAACTGTTCGCAGAACTGGGCGTTCGTGTATATCAACGGGTTGTCCTCTGCAGTTGGATCACTGATCGTGATACCGATCGGTGCGTTGTCCATAGCTCGCGTCTTCATCCGAAGCTCGGCCTCTCGGTCGACACGGTCGGTGATATCATGTGCGATGAGAAGGTGTTGGCCCGGGACAACATCTGCAGTACCGACGTATTCAATGACTCGTTCATCACCGCCTGCATTCATTATAGTCAGCGTTTCTCGAACAGTGCCGTCCTGTTTCAATGACTCCCAGCGCTCCTCAAAACCAACACTGTCCGGGACGACCGCAGAGAGTGACCGTCCGAGCAGTTCTGTCTGGGCCACACCGTATAACGTTGCGGCAGTTTCGTTTGCATCAAGAATCCGTGCCGTATTATCCATGATCACCATCGCTTCGTTTGACTCTTCGAACGCAGCACGGTACTGATCACGTGCGCGCGTCAGTTCGGGCAGTTGATCGTCGGTCGTGGTTGGCTCTGTCGTCGGAGTATCAATGTGTGGTATTGATACCGACATTGTTGTTCCGGTCGGTGTGACCGTCGATTCGACAGTGCCTCCGTGAGTGGTGGCGACCCAGTGAACAAGCCAGAGGCCAAGCCCGCTGCCGTGGACGAGTGGCGTTTCGACCTCGCTCTTGAGGACCTTCTGTTCTTGTTTTGGAAGCCCCGGGCCATCGTCGGTAATCTCGATGAGGATGCTATTTTCGGTCTGATCGATGCTAACACCGACTTCTGGGCTCTCACCGCCATGTTTGACGGCGTTTTCGAGTAGCTCTGACAGTGCTTGTTCGAAACATGGCTGGACTGCCGTCGTGGCAGCCGTGGCGTCGACAGTGACTGTTGCTGTCGGGTGGTCCGACCGAACACTGTCCGCGACACGCTCGGTGAGAGCGACGATATCAGTCGGCTTTCGCACAGCCGTTTGGTCGAACACGGACTCTAGATCACGGGCTTTGTCGCCGAGTTCAATGAGTTGGTCGACTTTCCGCAGGACCTGCTGGCTATGGGTATCGTCGTCCACCTGCTCGGCCATCGCCTGCGCATGCCCCCGGATGACAGTCATATTGTTCCGAAGGTTGTGTCGAAGAACTCGATTAAGCACTGTCGCGAGATTGGCCTGATTTGTGAGTTGCTGTGTTTTCTCGGCACTGTCGAGTTCGTGTGTGATTGCCCGTGCAACGAGTTCAGCAAACAGGCGCTCGGCATCGCTGTACGGCTCCCGAGGCTCGCTGGTAACAAAACAGACTGTTCCGTACTGTTCGCCATCTACGATGATGGGGGTCCCGATGTAACAGTGGTAACCATACAGCTGAAACGCTGGATCATCGTCCCAGCCCTGGTTTGGTGCATCGTGGACCGATATTTGTTTGTCTTCATCAAGTGTTCGTCGACAGTATGTTTTCGAGAGATCTTGTGCCGGTTCGTCATGAACGGGCTCATAATTAGCACTACTCAGAACGCGTTTCAAATACGTAGATTCTTGATTGAGGACGGTTAGATACCCGCCGTCAGCGTCCAGATACTCCGATCCAAGCGTCAGCAACTCAGTTGCTTTTTCCTTGAACGAAATATTTTGTCGACAGACCTCATCAAGCCGATTCCGCATTGAACTCGCTGAAACGTTGGAATTAGTCATGTATTGTATTGGTTGGTTTTGATGTTTTCGCTGGTAGCGTACAGCATCTCTGATGCTGCAACTAATTCTTCGGTATCTTCAACAATTGTCCCTGAACTGTCACCAACGGCACCAACCCATAGATATCCACCACCGCCCGCGATACCTGCAAACAGCGCGACAAGCACGAGTGCGAACACTATTTTCGGTCTGATGTCGACGTTACTCAATCGGCTCTTTTCTATCACATTTTATTTTACGGCCTTATTATCATAAACACACTGGTGTTAATAATAGTTATCGACTCGGATTCCCAGTGAACGTTGAGTCGGATGTATTCAGTGATGATTGCCTTGTTGAACGAAAGATTGCTCTGAGCAGGTCGATAATTCATCCTTTCTCGTCTCCTCGAAGATGTAGGAGTGGGACGCTCCGGATCAAGCCCTGTGGAGACTGTACTCCCTGTGGATATGTTCGCATCTGCAAAGCGTGTCGTGGAAACAGGAAACTCCCATCACCAGAATCGAAGGTTCTGGTTAGCAGTCAGAGGCTCTGTTCTAACGACACCCTGAAGCGCAAACTGTCAGGCGAGCGGCAGGGTAGATTTGTTCACCAGAGCAAAGGGCGAAATATCGTGCCCCACTATTCAGTCTACTCTCGATTGGTTTTTTTCAAAATCGGTCGGGGGCGTCAGGGGGATTGTCTCCCGACATAGGATTTGTCAGGCTTCTCATACACAAATTCTATGTAGATGCCACTTACATACCGAAGATTCGCTAACTTTGGACTCTTCTTACAAAATACAAAGTTTGACTTAACGGTTAGCATGGGCCGTTCTCGGGGCGTGGCCGACTAATCTATCTGGATTCTATCAGAACGTGCTGTGCAAGATGTAGGGCGCGTATCTTGCATACTATCTCAGTGAAAAGCGGCGGTACCGACGGTCGCTTAGCTGTTCGACATCGTCAACAACGTCGATTTTACACTCCAAGCCTAGCGGGCCCGGAATAGCGGATCTCTGGCTGCAGATCGTTTAGGGAGTCGTCGTACTTCACGTATCGCGGAGGAACTGTATCACAGCGAGGAGAAGGACGAGACAGATGACGATCATCACGCCCTGTGAAACGACCGCGGTAGTCGATTCGACTGCTCCGCCGGTTAGCAATGCGATTATGTCCGGGATCCCACGCGTCGATCCCAGCACTCCGAGCACTGCCAGCAGGCCGATTCCGTAGGCAGCCTGTCTTTGCCGACCTATCGCTCGGTGTCCCACTACACCCAAGATGGCGATGAGAGCGCCGAAGATGGTTGGAATGAGCGCCGTGATACTCGCAAAGTCAGAGAGCACGTAGGCACCAACGCCCAAGACGACAAGTGCGATTCCGAGCACGATACTCAACATGAATGCGGACGTATTCGAGCTCTCCATGTACGGGGACTTCGTGCAGTGGAGCGGTATAGGTTTCTATACTGTATCTCACAATCTGCTGAACACACCCTCCGTATCCATCAAGCGAATTATGATGGAGTTCGAAGGGGTGACACCGGGCCGTGCAAGATAGAAGGCGTATCTACAGAACAGTCATGTCAGTTGTCCGGGCGTGAATCAGTCAATACTCGGCGGTCGGTCAGACTGTTTTAGTGGCGTCTAAGCAGCCTGTCCAAGAAACACCGACAGAAACGTCAGATTCTGTAGCTCTTGAGCGTTCATCACGGCAAATTTATCTAGCTGAAAACACTATACTGCGTAAGGATTTACTCGTGACGTTTAATTTTA
>NZ_JAQFWV010000037.1:0-29847 GCF_056175805.1 Halohasta sp. A2
AAGCGTCTCAACCGCCACGAGATTAAAGAACTCGTCTATCCAAGGCTCATCTTGCAGGGTTTGAGTGCTGCTGGACACGGCTTCTCAACCCTGCTCTTTCGTATGCGACGTATTCTATGACACCCTCAGGTAGAACCAATCGCCAGCAACTACTGATTATAACACCGATACCAGCAGCGGAGTGTTGCCCGGATTTGTACCAATCCCCCAGATGTGTCAGCCTTCGGTGTGCGTTTTCATGCTGGCGGACACGTCTGTGTCGACCGGCAGTTGTATCGTATACGCAGTTACATTACTGCGTGCGATCCGGTGGAAAACCGTGCTACAGTGCAACAAGGTTCAATACGCTTGACGATGTACCTACAACTTGGACTATGGATATAACTGATATTGTTATGACGGAGTTCGTCGAAGTCGAAGTCGACGAGCGGCTCGCAAAGGTGCGAGCGAAGTTCGAGGAGGCGAACCCCCGAGGTGTCATCGTCACCGACGATGGCGACTACGAAGGTGTTATCGGTGAGTCCGAACTCGTCAAATCCCAGATTCAGGACGACACCAAAGCGAGCGTCCTGATGACCTCGGCGCCGCGAGTCGACTACCACGAAGACGTCCGGGAGGTCGCTCGACTGCTCGTCGAGGGCGACGTGCGGATCGCGCCGGTGTTCCGTGGCGAGGTGCTGGCGGGCATCATCACGACGGATGCGATTCTCGAAGCAGTTCTGGAGAATCTCGATGTTCTTATTGTTGAACAGATCTTCACCGAGGAGGTCGTCGATATCACGGCGAAGTCGACAGTCGGCCAGGCGATAAACCGACTCCGCGAACACGGCATCTCGCGGCTGCCAGTCGTCGACGAAAACGGGTCGCTTGACGGCGTGATCACGACCCACGACATCGTCGACTTCGTGGTCCGAGACCACCAACGCCAAGAAAAGGGCGACCGGAGCGGCGACCGCGACCGGATGTTGGATCTGCCGGTCGAGAACCTGATGACTAGTCCGGTGTTGACGGTCACGCCCGACGAGAGCGTCAAAACGGCCGTCGAACGCATGTTCGACCAGAACATCTCCGGGCTCGTCGTCACGAACGGCGACGACCAACAGACGGTCACCGGCGTGCTCACCAAAACCGACGTGCTGCGTGCGCTGACGTTCACCGAAGAGGAGACAATGGACGTCCAGATCACCAACGTCGACCTGCTGGATACAATCAGTCGCGAAGAGATCGTCGAGTCGATCACCTCGGTAGTCGACAAGTACCAAGACATGAACGTGATGCACGCCCACGTTCGGTTCCACGAGCACAAGGAGAAACTCCGCGGAACGCCGCTGATCCAATCACAGATCAGACTCCGGACGAGCCACGGCCAGTTGGCGGGCTCCGGCGAGGGGTACGGCGCGAACCACGCCTTCCACGTCGCGCTCGACAAACTCGAACGCAACGTGATCGAACTCAAAGGCGTTAATGCGGACAAGGAGTACCGTGGCCAACTCCTCCGGAAACTCAACGAGATCTAAACGCTCGGTCGGTCACGACGAGAGGCCGACGAGCTTTTGTTAGTTACTGGCCGACAGAACCCAAACCATCCATTTCGTCATGCTTTTTACCGGTCCGTTCAAAGTGAAGATATGAGCGCAGACGACAAGTATCCCGCAGAATCCGGCCGTCGACGGTTTGTCAAGGGTGTTGTCGGTGGGGCAGCACTCGCCGGAGTTGGGACGACCGGTGCGGCATCTATTAATACGTTGACGACCTCGGCGGGAGCCGGCGGCGGGTCTGTCGAGGCGATGGTGATCGAAAACGTCGCTGGCCCCGCGCCGCGTGGCATGCCACAGATTCCGATCGAGATCGACGACGAAGGCTACATCAAGGGGTTGTGGCCCGAGATCGACACCGAGGAGGTCGAAGGTGTCGAAATCGAAGTTGCTCGCGAGGAACTCGGCGGCATGGAGTACAGCCAGGAGTGGTTCCAGTACTGTGGACTCGAGTCCAACAACGGACTCCGACCCAATTACGATTCGGACAACTACTTCAAGGCTGATCCGGCCGCGAGCTACGAGTGGCAGACCGACGCCAAAGAGGAGGGCGACCGGTTCAACGTCGACGATTTCGACGACTACCAGGAATGGGGCAACGACATCGGTGACACGGGGGTTGGCAAACCCGCCGCGGCTATCTGGCGGTCGGGCGACTCGGAAAACGTGATCCCTGTGATCATCCTGCGATCCGAACAGATCGAACAGGCCGCCGAGGACAACGAGTGGCTCAGCGCCAGCACCGATCAGGGCTTCATCGCGTGGCTCAACAAGTGCACCCACTACTGCTGTGTCCCTGGGTACAAAATCGCTGGCGACGCCTCAAAGTACGACGCCGAAAACAAAGTGTACTGTGGCTGTCACCAGTCAGTCTACGATCCGTTTTCGATCATCAGCGCACTGTACGTCTCCCGTCCACGCCCGGAATAATCCAAGGCTCGCCACGGGCCCATCCACCGGACTTTTCTGCGTTCTTCCCGCAGTGGAGCTATGGCCGACGCTACTGGATTCCAGACGGAACTCGACCGTGCCCGGAGCCTGCTCGATGCCGAGGACCTCACCGCGATCCATCTCGGCGTTATTCACGACGACCAGACGGTCGACACGATCTCCTCGCGGCGTACCGGTGATGGCACCAGACCTGAACTCCAGACGCTGTCGCTGTTAGCGACGCATCTCCGTGCGGTTGCAACCGAGGCTGGCGTCGACTACGAAACGGTCGCCGAAGATGCGGCCGCAGTAGCCGCCCAGCTCGAAGCGCTCCCAGTCGAATCCTCGAACGCTGAGAGAAGTCCCGGAACCGACTCCTCAAAAACCGACAGAACCGACGACCAAGCACCTGAATAACCAGTTTTCGAGTGGTCGCCTGAATCATATTTAAAAAATCTCGACATCTAGAAGTGCGTGAAGCCCCAGCTATCTGAGCGACCGAACCGCTCGCACGACTGTTGATTGAGCGTTGGTCCGTGTTATCCACTTCCTACTGTACTGGTAGGAACTCCATACACCGACTCACTCGCCAGCGAACCGATAGCCAGCTAGCGAGGAACCGTCCGGTGACAGGTCTGCGACTTCGGCCCGTAGGTTCTCAACGGAAGGTTTCTCGATCCGATCGGAATTGGCGAGCAGGTCGACCCGCTGGTCGCCCAGCGAGACGAACTCCAGCCCGAGCTTGTCGGCGGTCGTCCGCAACCCCACACCGACATCTGCACGACCGTCAAGCACGCGTCTGGCTGGACTTTCGATCGCTTTCATCGCCGAGTCGAAGCCATCGATCGACTGTGTTAGTTCGTGCTGTGAGATGCCACGTTCGTCAGCCACAGCAGCGAGTTCGGCCGACAAACTCGTTCTGAGGCCGGAGGTAGCCTCCCTGTTACTAAGTCGAATATCGCGGTCGACGAGGTCTTCGACCGACTCGATCGAGTCCGGATTCCCGTCCGGAACGAGCAATCCCCACTCACGGTACCAGTGGCCTACCGAGACGGCTGCCGTTTCGATGTCAGTCTCATACGCACGGTCGACGCCGCCAGCGACAACCGCGAAATCCGGCAGTCCAGTACGCAGTCGACGCAGCCCCTCACGGCTCCCAAGCGGCAGATATCGCACCGAGGCAAGCCGATCGAGCAGTTTGTTGAGTGCAGGGTCGTCCTCGCCGATGCCCAACAGCGCGGGCGACTGGACGTCCGGCGAGAACAGCTGGACGGTCACCGCTTCGCCAGCGGCCACGTAGTCGGTGTCGGGATCGACCGCCACAACGCCATCGGCCTCGACAAGGCTCGTTGTCGCCCCCGAGCCCTTGTCGACCGGGTACACCAGTCGAGTCCCGTGTTGGTCTTCGAGGACACCGACCGAAAGCAGGCGGAGCCGACCCTCCTCGGTGCGGGTTTCGACCGCCATCTCGCCGTCGACGGTGGCGGTCGACGGCTCGGGCAGGCCAGCTGTCGACCGGAGTTTCGGAGCGACGAACACCCGGAAGATCGTCAGCGCAGAAACCGGGTAGCCTGGCAACCCGATGTAGGCCGATTGGTCGTCTTCGGCCGTGTCGATCCGCCCAACGAGCATCGGCTTGCCGGGTTTGACCGACACGCCGTGGACGAGTAGTTCGCCGCTGTCTTCGATCACCCGGTAGATCACGTCGACCGCGCTGGCCGAAGTCGAGCCCGACGAAAGCACCAGATCACAGTCGGCAGCGGCCTCACGGAGCAGTCGCTCCAACGCTTCGATATCGTCGCCCGCATGCGGATAGACGACCGGCTCGCCACCGGCAGCCTCGACACCGGCGGCGATCGTGTAGCTGTTGACGTCGTGGATCTGGCCGCGCTCGCTGGCGAGGGGCTCGCCGGGACGGACGAGTTCCTCGCCGGTCGAGATAATAGCTACCCGTGGGCGAGCAATGACGACCACACTGTCGACGCCGAGCGCCGACAGCAGGCCGATCTCGCGGGGCGTGAGCAGTCTGCCCGGCCCAAGTGCTCGTGCTCCCGCGGCGATATCGCTTCCGGCAACCATGACGTTCTCACCGGGAGTGACGGCGGTTCGAACCTCGATCAGCCGTTCGCCGTTGGAGCCTTCGATCTCGGCGGTTCGTTCGACAACGACGACCGCGTCAGCAGCCGGCGGCATGACGGCCCCCGTCGAGATTTCGACACAGGTGCCGGGTTCGACGCTGACTGTCGGCTCCTCGCCAGCGTGGACCGTGCCCGCACGTTCGAACACGACCGGCTCGCTCTCGTCAGCACCGAACGTCTCGCGCGCACGGACCGCGTAGCCGTCCATCGATGCGCGGTCGAACCCCGGCACGTCGATGGCGGCGTCGACGCGCTCGGCGAGCACGCGACCATGGGCGTCTTCGAGGTCGACTACCTCCGTTTGCCCACCCAACTCCAGCGAGTCGATCGTGTCGTGAACCGTTTCGGGATCGGCGAGCGTGCGGAACTGTTTGCGGCTCATGGCTGGAACTCCCAGGTTTCGACCGCCACGCGCTCGCCCGCATCGTACCCCTCCAGTGGTTCGGGGACGACCACCCAGCCGTCGGCCAGCGCGACACTCGACAGCACGCCGGCTCCGGAGGTGCGTGTCGGGGTGGCAGTCAGGTTCTCTGTCTCGTATTCGATGTCGACTTCGACGTCGCTGTCGACGCCGACTTCCACACGCGCAAACGTCCGGGTTCCAGGTTCACTGGGGATCTTTCGGGAGAGCGTCGCCTCACGAGTGGGGTGTGGCTCGATCGGCAGGTGGCCCGTTTTCTTCACTGCCGGTCGGAGCAACTGCATCGCGGTCACGATACATGAGACCGGATACCCCGGTAACATGACGATCGGCGTCTCTGCGACCACACCGAAGCCAACAGGGTAGCCGGGTTTGAGCCCGACGCCGTGGACCAGCACCTCGCCGAGTTCGTCGACGACCTCGGGAATCAGATCCCGGTCGCCGACCGACGAGCCGCCGGTGGTGACAACCAGATCCTTCGTGAGATCACGCTGGATCGCCGCCCGAAGCGCGGCCCGGTCGTCAGTAACGATATCGCGGTAGGTCGCGTTGCCGCCCCACTGTGTGACGTACTGCGAGACCGTGAGTCCGTTCGTCTCGATGATCTCGCCGGGCTCTGGCTCTGCTTCGACCAACTCCTCGCCGGTCGGGACGACACCAACGGTCGGCCGTTTATATACCTCAACTGATCGAAGTCCGACTGACCTGAGCAGACCCAAATCCGAGGGTCGAAGCCGATGGCCCGATTCGTACAGCGTCTGGCCCTCGGCGACATCCTCGCCGGTATCACCGACGTTCTCACCTTCGGCGACCGCCTCGTATACTTCTATTTGGTTGGTGGTTTCGTCGACCTGTTCGATCATGACGACCGCGTCCGCGCCCGTCGGGAGTTCGCTTCCGGTATGAACGCGCCGGGCGGTTCCTGGGGCGATCTCGTCTTCGGATGGGACGATATCCAACACCAAAGGTGACCGTGAGTTGGCACCGAAAGTGTCGGCCGCGCGAACGGCAAACCCGTCCATCGCCGCGCGGTCGTAGCTGGGTACGGGATCGCGCGCACGGATCGTGGTCGCGACGACTCGGCCGTCGGCCCTCTCGAGCGGGAGCCGTTCGGTACGGTCGTGCGGGTCGACCGCTGCCAACAGTGTGTCGACAGCCCTACGAAGCCGGGTTCGGTCTTTGAACCCCGAACCGTCTCTGTGTGTGGTAGTCATAACTGACTATTGACGTGCAAGCCCCATAAGCCCGCGCGGTGTCGACCGGACCCCTATCCCACCACATTCCGTTTCTGTCGACGGCTACCGACCGCGGGGTTTTTCGACCTCGCGTTCATACTTGTTTGTATGTCACCACTGCGCGATGCGCTCCGAGAACTCCCGGATGCGGTGTTTGCAGACCTTTTGGAATCCGACGACGCCTATCAACTCGTTATCGACCTTCCCGGTGTGACCGCCGACACCGCCGAGCTCGTCGCCGACGGCAGCAGACTGACGATCGAGGCCCGAAGAGAGAAATCGGTCCCAGAGGAGTTCCGGTATCTCCGCGAAGACCGCCCGCTGTTTCTCGACGCGGATCTTCCCTTGCCGCGTGATGCCGACGGCGAGAACGCGTCAGCAGCTATCGACCGTGGCGTACTCGAAATCACGATCCCGAAAACAACCGACGAGGCCGGGCAAGCCATTCCAATAGATGATGCCGCGGAGTAGGTGATCGTTCTGGTCTCCCTTCGCGCCTACTGGCGGTTCGTCATCGTCATCTACCAGTTCTCCCCGCTGTTGGTCGCCTACCTCCGAGACCGTCGACGCTATCTCCTCTTCGGAGGCTCCAGACGCGTCACTACCGAGATGCAACTTGGCCGCGCCAGTATTCTCTTGGAGACGTTGTTGACCCTCGGACCGACGTTTATCAAACTCGGCCAGCTGTTGTCGACGCGACCCGACATTCTTCCGAAAGCCTATATCGACGTGCTGTCGAGCCTCCAAGACGACGTCCCGCCAGCGCCTTGGGACGAATCCAAGCTCGTAATCGAAGACGAACTCGGGCCCATTGACGACGTATTCGACGAGTTCGACACCGAGCCGATCAGCGGTGCGAGCCTCGGACAGGTGTATCTCGCCACCTATGAAGGCGAGCAGGTCGCCGTCAAGATCCGTCGACCCAACATCGAATCGCTCGTCGAGGCCGACCTCACCGTGTTGCGGTGGTCGATCCCGATTCTCGTCCGGTTTCTCGGACAGGGCCGGGCCTTTTCGCTCGACAGTCTGGCCGACGAGTTCGCCAAGACGATTCGCCAGGAGATGGACTACAGCCGCGAGCGCGACATTCTCGAAGAGATCCGTGGCAACTTCGATGACAACCGGGATATCGAAATCCCGGAACCGGTCGACGCGGCGTGTGGCCCGCGCGTTCTTACGATGGAGTACCTACCGGGCGTCAAAATCACCGACATCGAGCGACTCGACGAGATGGGTCTCGACCGAACCGAACTCGCGACCAAACTTCAGCGCATTTATTTGCAGATGATCATCGAAGACGGCGTGTTCCACGCCGACCCGCATCCCGGCAATCTAGCGGTCGCCGATGATGGCTCGGTCATTTTCTACGACTTCGGGATGAGCAGTACGGTCGACACCTTCATTCAGGAGAAAATCGCCGAGTTCTACCTCGCGGTCGCCAACCAGAATATCGACGCGATTCTCGACACGCTGATCGATATGGGGACGCTCAGCCCGACCGCCGACCGGCAGGTAATGGGTGAAGTCATGGAGCTAGCGATCGCCGACGCCCGTGGCGACGACATCGAGCAGTACCGTGTCAACCAGATCGTCGAGCAGGTCGAGTCGACGATCTACGAGTTCCCGCTTCGCTTGCCACGGAATCTCGCGCTCGTATTGCGCGTCGCGACAGTTGTCGAAGGTGTGTGCGTGACGCTCGACGAGGACTTCGATTTCATTTCGGTTGCGACCGACTACCTGACCGAAACGGGCTACCGCGAACAGACGGCAAAACGGCTCCTCGAAGAAGGGGGCCAGCAGGTCCAACAGACCGCCCAGGCACTGTTTACGGTTCCACCCAAACTCAACCGGGTTCTCGACACCGTTGAGCGCGAGAACCTCACGGTCAACGTCCAGATCGACGACGAGAACCACGTGCTCGACAAACTGGCAAAACGGATCTCCTACTCGATCATCGTCGCGGTCGGGCTGCTGTCGGCGTCGATCATCTACGCGTTCGCTAACGAGTGGCGCATCTCCGCGCTCATTCTCGGACTGACAATGCCGATGGTGTTTTTCCTCTATCGCTCGTTCAAAGAGCCCCGCGGGCTTCGGGCCCGACCACAGTTCACCCGTCAGAGCCTCCGTGAACGTCGCGGACCAGGAAATAACTGAGCCCAGCAGCAGCGCTGTCGCTCACAGTTGGCCTTCGTCTACGACTGGAAAACATCGGAGCAATCAGGACTACTCACTGTGGAGTTTCTCGAACTGTTCGAGCAGTTCATCCGCTGACTCGCCCGAATCGTAGGTCAGTGAGCCGCGGAACTCCGGGCGTTGGTGATCGAAATCCGCGTCGACCGTCGCGGTCTTCGCTTCGCGTCGCTCGTGTTCGTCTTCGTCGTATGCACCCATAGACATGGTATACCATACCTTGGAGAATGACAAACAAATATGTATCGGTGGTGTGAGTGCGGTGACGGAAAAACGGGTCTCGATGACCGTGTCGACTGATCTGTCGGCTCCAGCGGTCGACTGTAACAATCAGAATATGTAACTGCCCCCGCTGTCTCAGAACACGTGTGGCACGACCGCTTCGCTTCAGATACGCCCCTGACCACTGGTCAGACGGTCGTGTAAAATCGGCTATATTCGAACCGCTTGATCGGAATCTCGGCGCGACGATGCGCCAGCCGTGGTTCCAGTCGCCGTCGGGCTACGAGGCTCGGCGCTTCGAGATGGACAACGGCGATATCGCGCTCTTCTGTTGGACAGACGGCGACGAGGGACCGACCGGGACCGACGGTGGCCCCGGTGGCTACTGGCTCGGTAACACCGAAACGCCGAGTTCGCTCTGGCGAACCGAAAAATACGGCTTCGAGGAGGTCCCGTATCCGATTCGGCGCTGGGCCGAACGCGAACTCCTCGCACAGCTTCACATGGAATCGCCGTGGCTCGAAGCTTACCCGCACCTCTCGTGGTTCTTTCTGCCGGTCTTTCTCTCGAAGGACGGCCGCGAGACAACCCGCGAGTTCTTTTCGGAGCACGCTGCAGGCTTTCCGGACACCACCGCTGAGGAGGCACTCGATTACTACGAGTCAGTGCTCCACACCGGCGCGCTCGACCCGTATCAGGCCGAGATGGCCGGTAAACTCGGCACCTCGAGCTACCTCGATCTCACGCGGATGACCGCCGCGATGGGCGAGTTCAACGCGGCAAAGCTGCTGGTCGACGCTGGCTACGAGATCACCCCTGAGATCGAGGTGACCACCGGCCACTCGATCGATTACCGTGCCGACCCACCAGGGTCGGATGGTGGCCAAGGCGTGCTGGTCGAGGTGACTCGACCGCTGCCACCCGGTCGACGCTCGGCCGACTCGCCGCTGACCGCCGTCCGCGAGACGGCCAAAACCAAAACCGACGGCCAACTCGACGCCCATGCTGGTGGCGTCGTTCTCTTCGTCGACTGCTCGTCGTTCCCCGACGACGACTGGCAGGTGATCGCGGCCGAACGACCCGACGTTCGGCACCGACCGGCGGTCGTCTTCCGGGCTCGTCCCGACGGCTCCATCGAGGCATATAAAAAAGGTCGGCTGCCGCTCACACTCGATGGCACGGTCGACTTCTTATAAAAGTGGTCTGCGACTTTTTAAAACGAAACCTGTTGTGGGCCGTACTCACCGGGCGCGTACTGATCGCGGTCGCTGTAAAAGCGACGGCCGATTGCCCGGTGACTCACGGCGTTTAACAGGGCCCCTCTCACCTCTTCGGCGTTCTCGTACGTCTCCGTATCGAGTCGACCGAGGATTTCACCGATCGTTTCGGTTCCATTTGGGAGATCAATCTCATTGTCACCGTAGTCTGCGATGAGTTCGGCTGTCGACGCCGGATAGCTGTGACCAACGAACACGTGGTTGGATGCGTTCAAGCGCATACACTACCATTTATGCAGTAGAACTTAATGATTATCCATTAGGAATATGTTGTGACCTCTCAGTGCTGATATGCGCTACTACCTGTTACTTGCCACCGATTGACCGAACCGTTCGACACCGGTGTGGGTCGCTTCTGGCAGACGACGGAGGATTGCAACCTGCTGTCGACTGGTCGTACTGCTGCTGACGAATGGGTGTTAGGCCGAGCGAGATTCGGCGGTGTGAGCTTCGAGCGTTTTCGGCGTCGACTGCTGGGGCGCTGGGTTAAACCGTTTCGAGCCCCAATATCGGATATGCGCTGTCATTACTGTGAGGACGAAGCCACGTTTGCGGCCGAAAAGGGTGGTGTGAAGGTCGGGCTCTGCACTGATCACTTCCGCGAGCGACTCGAACGTATCAGCGATTCTGACGAGCTGGCCGCACTCGAAGAACAGCTCGACGTGACCCGTACCGACTGAGAACTGGTCTCTCGTATCGCACTTTAATCGTGATTTTGTGTGCGGTGGGGAGCGATATGCCTTTGGACGCCGCGTGCTGACAACGCGGTATGACATTTAAGCCGACCGACCGGCCACGGCGTCTTCGAACCGACGGGATTCGGCCACTGGTTCGCGAGACGACGCTCGACGCACAGGACCTCATCGCGCCGGTGTTCGTCGACGAAACAATCGACGAACGCCTCTCGATCTCCTCGATGCCGGGCCACGAACGCGTCCCCGTCGACGAGGCCGCCGCGCGGGTCGAAGAAATTCTACAAACGGGCGTCGAAGCCGTCATGATATTCGGAATTCCCGACTCGAAAGACGAGGTCGGCACGCAAGCCTATGCCGAAGACGGCGTCGTCCAGCAGGGAATCCGTGAGATCACCGCCCACACTGACGCCTACGTCATCGGTGATGTCTGTCTCTGTGAGTACACCGACCACGGCCACTGTGGCGTTGTCGAACCTCACGCGCACGAGAACCCGACGTTGACAGTGAAAAACGATGAAACACTCGATCTGTTGGCCCAGACAGCCGTTTCACAGGCGAAAGCCGGAGCCGACATGGTTGCCCCCTCAAGCATGACCGACGGAATGGTCGGTGCGATCCGGACGGCGCTCGACGACGCAGGCTTCGACCATATCCCGATCATGAGCTACGCCGCCAAGTACGAATCCTCGTTCTACGGCCCGTTCCGCGACGCCGCAGACGGTGCACCCGCGTTTGGTGACCGTCGACACTACCAGATGGACCCCGCCAATGCTCGCGAGGCGCTCCGCGAGGTCCGACTGGACGTCGACGAGGGGGCCGATGTGCTCATGGTCAAACCCGCGCTGGCGTACCTCGATATCGTCAGCGAGATCCGCAGCGAGTTCGACCACCCGGTTGCAGCTTATAATGTGTCTGGTGAGTATGCGATGGTTCACGCGGCGGCCGAAAAGGGCTGGCTGGATCTCGAAGCCACGGCCTACGAGTCGTTGGTGAGTATCAAACGCGCGGGTGCAGATCTGATCGTGACCTACTTCGCTGAGGAACTGGCCGAACGCCTCTGAGTTAGTCTTCGGTGATCGTCTCGCCGTACTCGTCGGGGTCGAGTTCGCCCGTATAGATTTTCGCGCCGTCCTTGACGACCTGATTGCCCAACACGGCACACGGAATCCGCATCGGTGAGATAGTAACGCCTAACATGTCGACGATGTCATCGGTTTCCAACGCGTCGAGTTCGTCGAGCGTCATACCGACAAGCCGTTCGGAAAGCATGCTTGCGGAGGCCTGTGAGATCGCACAGCCATCACCGGTGAACGTGACGTATGCGATCTCCTCGTCGTTTTCGTCGAGCTGGATGTCCATTTGGATCGTATCGCCACAAGAGGGATTCTCTCCGGTGTGTGTGAACGTAGGATTCTCAAGTTCCCCGTAGTTCCGGGGACTTTTGTAGTGATCGAGAATCTGCTGGCGGTACATATCCGTCCCCATTCCCATATACCTACTACTGGTGAGGCGTTCTAAAAAGGGTTCCGGGCTCCGTACTACACACCTGTTTCGGCTGGCCCGAACGAATGTGACAGATGAGACCCGACGAGCCGTCGCTCCCTCCGCCGGATCGAGTTCGTCTAGCTACTTGATAAGCTGCCGATCGATATCCTCCGAGAGAGATTCATGAAGGAATATTCGGAGATACAGGATCGGTTTCCCTGAACACGATCATATCGAGCCTGGCCTCTGTGTCCTGTGTGCCTTGGATGGTGATACGAAACACATCGAGGAGCTTCGAGACCGCATTCGCGTCGAGCCCCTCGCCGCCGCTGATGCCGTTGTCGATGCTCGAGTCTGCAGTCAGGTTGACCGCGAACGTGTCCTCGGCGGTCGCATCGACGTACGAACTGTTCGGACCCGGATCCGGTTTGCTCCCCAGATTGCCATCGGTGTCGTTGGCGACCTAGACGTCGACGTACCGGTCTGCGGTCACGGGCCTGAACGCGCTAGCCCCCAGTTAAGCTGTCCGACCGGCAGCGAGCGATCCGAGTCCAACTGTGAATTTGCGTCGTTCATTGATCGTACCTCAGTTGACACGCACTCCCAGACACTGTCGCTGTCTGCGGTGTGCATCTTATCGATCAGGAAGAACCTACTTTAGAATGGACAGGCTACGAAGTCGATAGGTAGTGTATTCATTCAATGAATACAGTGTATTCAGCTGGTGCAGGTGGTGTATGTCACCCCTGCGGCCCAGGAGCACTCCTGTGAACGGTTTGTAGTTATCAAATATGAATTACATGTTCTCCTACGTATGAGTAGGACGTCTATAACCGCAGACTGTGTGCCGAAGAATCCAATTATAGGTGGCCAGAACACTCGACTTATCATCATAATCTAACAACTACGGCGTATTTTCTTCGGCGTAAGGGACAGTATACCGACATCCTGATCACGTGGTAACAGAATTATGGTGAATGACGCGATGGTTGCCCACGCTTTGGCCGAGAACGATCGGGCGACAACCGAAGAGTCGACCATCGACCACACAGCACGGGGATTGACGGCAGTGTGGCCGCTCACTCCGTGTCGGTCGAGTCGACGAGTGCGAGTCCATCGGTGACCATCCACTGAATGAACACCTCGGCTTCGGCCGAGGTTCGGACTCGATAGGCGGCGTTCGTTTCGTGGTTGTCGCCGACGTGGACAGTGATCCCCTCGGAAGCGATCGCTCGGAATGCCGCCTCGTCGGTGGTGTCATCCCCTATATAAACGGGAAGCCAGCCGTCGACGCGCTCGCGGAGTTGGTCGATCGCGCTGCCTTTGTCCCAGTCGGCTGCCGGCCGGAGTTCGAGGCTCTCTTTGCCCTCGTGAATCTCGACGGCCGCCTGTCCGTGCTCGGAGACGACCTCGAAAACGTGATCGCGGACCGTCTGGACCGACTCGCGGTCGACCAGTCGGTAGTGGATCGTCGCGGTCACACCCTTGTTTTCGATGACGGATCCTTCGATATCGGCGAGCCGACCCGTGAGTCGCCGACAGATGTTTTCGATCACCGGCTCGGCTTCGACCGCGTCGGGATGGGTTTCTCGAGCCCCATCGATACCGAGTTCAAGGCCGTGGTTGCCGACATAGTCGACGCCGTCGAGGCCGATGCGTGCCCGAAGGTCTTCTAGTCCGCGACCGCTGATTACGGCTGGGCGAACCCGCGGATGGTCGACGAACATGCGAAGCGATCGGAGGTTGGTGGCTGTTGGCTCGGGGGCTTCGGGGTTGTCTTCGATCGGCGAGAGCGTCCCATCGAAATCGGTCGCAAAGAGGAGTCCGTCTGCCCCGGTAAGCTGGTCTCGAACGTGGGCGAGCCGGTCCCAGACGAGCGGTGTTTCCACTGGTTCGGTGGGTGAATCGTCGGTTTCGGGCTGTGATGTGCTATGGTGATCTGACATCGGTCTCTGAAACGTCGGCTGGCTGGTCGAGTGTGAGAGTCGCCTCGAAAACGTCGGCCATCCACGACTGGATGTCGGTCGACGACACCGTCGACCGCAGCGCGGTCATCCGTCGACGGCGCTCGTCGGCGGGCATCGACAGCGCGAGATCGAGCCGCGAGGCGAACGTTTCGGTGTCGGTCGGGTCGATTGAGACCGCCGCATCACCGAGCAGTTCGTGGGCCCCGGCGTGTTCGCTGAGCACGAGCACGCCAGTGCGGTCGATCTGGGCCGAGACGTACTCCATAGCGACGAGGTTCATCCCGTCGGCAAGCGAGCTGACGATGGCCAGATCGCTGTGTCGACACAACCCATAGAGCGCTGCTTCGGTGAGATAGTCGTCGATCTCGACGATCGGCTGCCACTGGTCGGTGCCGAACCGCTCGTTGATTCGCTCGATCGCTCGGTCGACCTGCCGACCGAGTTCACGGTACTCTGGGATCGCCGTCCGGCTTGGGGTGGCCTTCTGAACGTAGGTGACCTCCTCGCGCCAGTTGGGGTGGGCTTCCAACAGTCGCTCGATGGCTGCCAGCCGCTCTGGAATCCCCTTTGTGTAGTCGAGCCGATCGATTCCGACGGCGACCTGTTGGTCGTCGGGGATTCCGTGATCGGCACGGAACTGCTCCCAGAACCCCTCGTCTGGCGCGGCGGCATGGTCGGCGATTCCGTCGGTATCGACGCCCATCGGAAACGACCGAACCTGGGTTTCGTGGCCATCGAGCGAGACGGTCCACGTCTCCCAGTCGACCGAGGCATCGGCACGAACCATCGCCACGGCGTCCAGAAAGTTGGCACAGTACGCCGGTATGTGAAAGCCCAACAGGTCGTTGGCCAACAGCCCATCGAGGAGGTCAGCCTGGTGTGGACAGTCCCGAAAGACCTCGCGTTCGGGCCACGGGATGTGCCAAAATTGGCTGAGCAGGGCGTTCTCGCCGACGGCATCGCGGACGAATCGTGGGGTGAGCCCGAAGTGGTAGTCTTGGAACCAGACCACACTGTCGTCGCCGATCGTTTCGACGACGCGGTCGGCGAACGTCTGGTTGACCGCTCGGTAGCGTTCCCAGTAGCGCTCCTCGAAGGTGATTTTGTCTTCGAGACTGTGGCACAGCGGCCAGAGCACACGGTTGCTGAAGCCGTAGTAGTAGTCGGCGACATCCGATTCGGAGAGCCAGACACGTTTGAGCGTGTATGCCGGCTGTTCGGGCGGGACGCGAACCGCGTCGTTGTCGTCGCTGGCTACCCTATCGGCGTCGCCGTCACCCCACGCAACCCAGGTTCCGTCGGTCTGCTGGACGACTGGATCGAGACCGGCGGTCAGACCCCCGGCGGGCCGATCGACCACCATCTCGTCGTTCTCGTCGAACGTGTGTCGGTAGGGCTGGCGATTCGAGACGACGACGAGTTCTCGGTCAGTTAGCTTCGAAAGCACGGCCGAAATCGGGTCAGTTGCAGTCTCAGACACTGCTGGCCTCCGGTCGATGCCACAACGGATCGATCTGGGCGGAAGGGAGTCGGTTCATGGGGGAGAGGTTACCAGCCGTCTAGCCGTCTCAGCCACAGGATCCGACGGACGACGCTAGTCTCGATGCTCGTTTCAAGCCAGGAGTCGACTGTAGGCAGACGTTGGAGGCTGGCATATCGAGTCGGTCGAGCCATCGGGATGGCACTCGTCGACCGATCTACAAGGAGTCACGCTACCGAGTGAAATGTGATTGTTGGCCAACAACATTCCAACTACGTATCAACAACATACGCTTGTCTATACAGTATGCCAAGCGAGCAGAGGATTGTCACCGGTTGTCAGTAACTACTTCCGTCAGGACCCGAAACCACCGCCAATGCGCGGCACGCAACGGCCACAGAGCCGTTTGGGAAGAGCCTTCCACTGGGCCCGGCGGAAAATCGAGGCCTCGTTTTCCGAGGCGTATACCCCAGAGCAGATCGCGGGGAGCTTTGCTATCGGCGTGTTTCTCACGATGCTACCGTCGCTCGGACTCAATTTGGTCGTGATGGTGGTGTTGGCCTATCGTGTCCGGTGGATCAACAACCTCGCGCTGGTCGCCTCAGGAATCGTGATTAATCCACCCGTCAAATGGGGGATCTACGCGATCAGTATCCCGATCGGGATGCTTCTTATCGGTCCGGTCGAGGTGATCGCCCTGAGAGAGCTCTCGGTCGACGCTGGTGGCGACCTGTTGGTTCGGCTGCTCGTCGGGAACCTCCTGCTCGCGTCTCTCGTTGCACCGCTCAGCTATCTCGTCATCTATCGGATGGTCGTCGCCTACCGGCGTCGCGAACTCGCAGTCGTCGAAGGGGTCGTCGACGTTGTCCTCGAAGAGTTCGACGGAAGTGCTGCCGAACCAACCGATGTCGCACCCGACTCGGATCGTGATCGAATCGAGGAGTCGACGTCGAACTGACCGCATCAGTGTCGTACAACTCAGTTATATCAGCAATTTATATATCGTGTCGGACGCACGTCGACCCATGTCCGGAAGCACCCACCTTCTCGATGCTGGTGCCGACATCTGGGACGCACAGAAAGCCCATCCGTTCGTGGTTGAACTCGCGGATGGAACGCTCGACCCTGACTCGTTCGCTCACTGGATCACACAGGATTATCGGTACCTGCAGGATTATGCCCGACTGTTCGCCATCGCGGGCACCAAGGCCCGCGACGAAGAGACCATGACGGGACTGTTGGGCGTCGCTCATGCTGTTCTCGACACCGAGATGGATCTCCACCGGTCGTTCGCGGCCGACTACGGCATTTCGCGCGAGGAACTCGAAGCCACTGAGAAAGCACCGACCTGCGTTGCCTACACGAACTTTTTGATACGCACCGCCTACCAGGGGAGTCTCGCCGAGATCGCAGCCGCACTCTACCCCTGCATGCAGGGGTATCTCGACGTTGCAGATCACATGGCCTCGTTGGCCGACGAAACACACCGCTACAGGCCCTTTATCGACATGTACACGAGCGATGAGTTCCGCCGGGAGGTCGACTGGTGCCGTGAGTTCGTCGACGACTGCTGGGCGGCCGCTCCGGGCGAACACGAGGTGATGGAGCAGGCCTTTCTCACGAGCGCGAAGCTCGAATACCGGTTTTGGGAGATGGCCTACACCCAGGAGGGGTGGGGGCTATGACCGACGCGTTGACCGATCATCTCGATAGCTACGAGGCATATGCAGCGGCCACCGACGAGCCACGGTTCACCGACTGGCTTCGAGAGCGATCCGAACCGGCCTGGACCGATGCCACTACGCACCGATTCACTCGGGATTTGGGTGCCGAGACGCTCGAAAATCAGGTCATGAGTCAGTACCTTATACAGGATTACGCCTTCGTCGACACCCTCGTCGGTGTCTTTGCGCAGGCGGTCACCGACGCACCGTCGATGACCGAGAAACGACGCCTGATCGAGTTTCTGGACGTGATTACCGACGAGGAAAACGACTACTTCGAACGCTCATTCGACGCCCTCGACGTCTCGGTCGACGAGTGGACCGAACCGGAGCTGACCGGGACGACCGAGGCGCTGGTCGATCTGCTGGTGGCGGCAGGCCACCAAGACGGCTACGCCGAGACACTTGCAGTGCTCGTCCCTGCCGAATGGATCTATCTGACGTGGGCGACCGCTGAAGCCGACGACCGTCCTGAGGCGTTTTACTTCGCCGAGTGGATCGACCTCCACGCGAATCCAGGCTTCGTCTCGTTCGTCAATTGGCTCCGCGAACAGTTGGATGCGGTCGGCCCGACACTCCCGGAGGGCCAGCAACAACGCGTTGCCCGCCTCTTCGGTCGAACCGTCGACTTGGAAGTTGCGTTTTTCGAGGCAGCCTACGATACGAACTCCGAGTAGGAAGTCACTATTTATAAGTCTGCGTTCGATTTCGACGTCAGTCGAACAACGATCCGTCGACGATCCGTTCGGCTAGCTGCTCGATATCGAGCGTCTCGACGGTCCCGCTGGCGACGACCGGCGGCGCAGTGTCGTCTCGCTTGCCGAGTTCTATCTTGGGATACGCCGAATCGTGAAACCCCTCGATGAGAATGTAGTCGTAGCCCGTCGTGCCCAGCGAGTCGACTGTTGATTCGAGAAGTGCAGTCTCGGAGGCAGCCGCGTTCTTGCCCCCGGGCGTGATCTGGAACGAACAGGTCGGCGTCAGCCCGACGACAGTGTCGGCTCCAGCCTCACGGTGGCGGTAGGTGTCCTTGCCGGGCGTGTCGATCTCGATGTCGTGATGGATCGATTTGATCGTCGCCACCCGGCCGTACTGGCCGAGTTCGTCGACGAGCAACTCCATGAGCGTGGTTTTGCCGCTGTCGCTAGGACCGACGAGACACACTGACGTGGTCATTGAAAGAGGGTTAGACAGTTGCAGTAAACAGTGTTTGCTTGATCGATGAGTCCGACACCGTCACCAGTTCAAAGCGAGGGCATCACCTTCGACTCGTAGAACTCGAAAAACGAGGCCTGGTCCGAACCGACCTGGTGGACGTAGACGTGGTCGAAGCCCGCGTCGACGGTCTCTTGAATCATCTCGATGTGAGCGTCAGGGTTGGGGTCCGTGAGGAGTGGAGCCTCGCGCATGTCATCGCTGTCGACCAGTTGGCAGGCCTGTTCGAAATGTGTCGGCGTCGGAAGTTCTTGAGCCAGTTCGCCCGGCAGTAATGTGTTCGGCCACTGAGATATCGCCGTCTCGACGGCCTCCGAGTCGGTCTCTGCATAACAGACCGACAGTTGGGCGAACGCCGGCCCCTCGCCACCGGCGTCTCGGTAGACGTCGACTAACTCGGCCTGTGGGCCGACTGTCCAAAAGCCGTCGGCCCAGTCGGCGACCGCGCCGGCGGTGATCTCGCCGAACGCCGAGGCGACCACCGGCGGTGGGGAGTCCGGAAGCGTGAACAGTCGGGCGTTTTCGACCGTGTAGTGCTCGCCGTGGTGGCTCTGCTGACCGCCCTCCCACAGCGACCGGATCACGTCGACGGCCTCTTCGAGCATGTCGAGTCGAACCCGGTGTTCGGGCCAGTGGTCGCCGAGGATGTGCTCGTTGAGGTTCTCGCCGGTGCCGACACCGAAAAAGAACTCTCCGGGCAGCATCGCCTGGGTCGTCGCGGCCGCTTGAGCGAAATGACCGCCGGATGAATACGCATTGTCGGACAGGTGACGCCGACGCCGACATCGATCCCCTCGGTTGTGGCCGCAAGCCCACCAAGAACGTTCCAGACGAACGGCGCGTTGCCCTGTGCAGAGATCCACGGATGGTAGTGGTCGGAAATCGAACAGAAATCGAATCCGACGCGTTCGGCGTGCTGAGCGTTGCTCAGGAGTTCGGACGGGCCATGCTCCTCGCTCGACAGTGTGTACCCGAGGTGAGTCATGGGTGGAGGGTGTGTGTGTGTGTGTGTGTGTGTGTGTGTGTGTGTGTACCGCACCGCTCGGAGTACGCCGAGTCAACGCAAAAACGGCCTTCGTTATCAACCGACATGTCGAAGCCTGCGAGGCTCTCTTCGCATGACCGCTTCTCGAAAGCGCTACTACAACTGATAATTAGAGACAGAGTCTTAATAAGCGTGAAACCGGATTCGAAGACAGATTGTATGAGTAGCCGGGAGACGACAGCCAATCAACGCCAGCCACGGCGACACGTTGTACTCTACGACGTCGCCGAGAGAACACGACCGACTCTCGGCTCCCGGTTGGATTCGATCGATCCACAGCTGACTGTTCGAACGGTTTCGGATACGACTGAGCTCCTGAGAGTGCTTTCGGAGTCGACAGTCGACTGTCTCATCTGTCGGTACGGCCCACAAACGACAGCTGCGACTGGCTCGTTGTATCGTCTCCTCTCGAGCGTTGCCGCTACGCCCGCATCGGTCGGATACGTCGAGTCGACTGACGAGCTCGGCTCGGCTCACGACGTCGGGTTTTCGTCGGTTCACCTTCGTCGAGAAACCGATGACGTGGCAGCGCTTGCCGAGCGAATACGAGCAACAATCGAGACGGACACGGAAACGACACCGGAGTCCCTTCGACTGGTGGCCGCGAGAGTCGACAAATGGGGTATGGTCGAAACAACCGTTGGCTGGGGGTCGACGCGAGACGCTGTCGACGAGGCCGATCACCCAGACCAAACCCCTCGTCGTCCTGAGAGTAATCAGCCCCCAGTGTGGGAACTGCCGTGGGCTCCGTCACAGTCGGCCATCGAGGCGGCGATCGATCGGGCAATCACGAGGCCTGACGAGCCGTCGACCGTCGACTCAACGGCCACTGACCACGTGTTCGTTATTATAAACGAAACGGCGGCTGAGAGCCGAGACGATACGTCGAGCACCACCCAACACAGTTCACCGAAGCCCAGTAGTCACCGACTAACTATCATTGGAACAGTTCCGACTGCGACAGAGACCGTCGACAGCTCACCCACACGAGATGCCACCGAACAGACGATCGAATACGAGATCGTCGACGAACTGTACCGGACACTGACGTCGACGCGGGGGTCACTTGGCGAACGGATACAGGCCCTGCTGGAAGTCGGCCAGTCGTATCTCGACATCGACACCGGGATCGTCGCCTCGGTCGACGAGGAAACCTACAAAATCGAACAGATACGAAGCAACGGTGGGCCACTGAGCAGTATAGATACCGGAGACCGGTTTGCGTTGTCGGATACGTTCTGTGAACGGACACTGGCAGTCGGCGAAACATTCAGTGTGACGGGTGTAACCGCCGACGATGCCAACTACGGCTCTCGGTCGATCGTCTCGGAGTTCGGGGCCTGTCGGTATCTCGGCACGCCGCTGTCGGTCGACAACCAGCTCACGGGCACGTTGTGTTTCGTCGGCACTAATCACCAAACACAGACGTTCAGCCCGCAGGATCGGCTTCTTACCGAGTTCCTCTCACAGCTGATCAGTTACGAACTCCAGCAACACGCCGACAAGCGGGAGATCGAAGCGACCAAATCCGAACTCACCGAGCTGTTCGATCGGGTCGACGACGCCTTCTATGCGCTCGACAGCGACTGGCGGTTCACCTACGTCAATGAACGGGCCGAAACACTGCTTGAGACCTCCAGCGAGAGGCTGCTCGGGCGAACGATCTGGGACTGCTTCGACGCCGACGAGACGGCGTTTTACGAGGAGTTCACTCGTGCAGCCGAAGACGGCACGTCGACCTCGTTTGTTGCCGAAGTCGAGTCACTCGGCTCCTGGTTCGACGTCTCTGCATACCCCTCGACAAACGGGTTATCGGTCTACTTCCGCGATGTCACCGCCCAGCAACAGCGGACCGACGAGCTAGAACGCTATGAGCAGATCATCGAGACCGTCTCCGACGGCGTCTACGCGCTCGATCCACAGGGTCAGTTCACGTACGTTAACGAAGGGTTGGCCGTGCTCACCGGCTACAGCCGCGAGCAGCTGCTCGGCTCACACGTCAGCATCTGTAAAAGCGATTCGACGGTCGAAGCCGCCAAAACGGCGGTTCGCACCCAGATCCGCCGAGCGAGAACCGATTCGAAATCCATCGACGATATTTCGCTGGATCTTTCGATCGAGACAGCCGACGGTCGGACGGTTCCCTGTACGGACCATATCTCACTGTTACCGTTCGAAGACCAGTTCCGTGGGAGCGTTGGCATACTCCGAGATGTCAGTGCACAGCGCGAACGCGAACAGACGTTGAACGGCTTGCTCACGGTAACGCAGGCGTTGATGACTGCCGAGACGACCGGCGATGTTTCGGAGCAAGTCATTGAAGCTGTCGTAGACGTGTTGGGGTACGATCGTGCAGTAGTTTACGTGTTCGACGATGACACCGACGAGCTTCAGCCAGCGGCAACTACGCCAGTCGTTCGCGAGGAAGTCGGCATCGTCTCGTCGATCGACATCGGCCAGGGGCCGGAAGGGACTGTTTTCGAGACAGGAGAGTCACACCGATTTGAGCTACCAATCGAGAGTGCTACCGAGTACGGAGCTGCAACCTCGCTGCTGGCCGTCCCCCTTGGGAAGTATGGCATACTCACCATCGGTGCCGGCGCTGGAGACGAGTTCGAGGCGTCGGATCGCCAGCTTATCGGTCTGTTGACCGCGAACACTGAAGCAGCGCTCGACAGAACGACGCGCAGACAGACGCTCCGCCGGTACGAACGGATTCTCGAATCCGTCCAAGAAATGATGTGTGTGGTCGACAGCACCGGTACGATCAGGCTGCTCACTGACCCGCTGGCCAGACGGCTCGGTCACGACCGTGCGCAGCTCATCGGCCAACAGCTCTCGGCGTTCCTCGAAGCCTCGGTGATCGACCCCGATGTCGGTGTGGTCTCCGAGCTGTTCGCTGCGCAGTCGGCGAGCGCTGTCACGTGTGAGGATCGGTTGGTCACCGGCGATGGTGAGTCGGTACCGGTCAGCATCGAAGCCTCGCAGCTTCCACACGTCGAGGGGCGACCCGAAGCAGTCGTCACGATTCACGACATTTCGGATCTCGTCTCGGCCAAAGCGGCCGCCGAAGCCGAGCGCGAACGCTTTACCTACCTGTTCGAAAACCTCACCGACCCGGTCGACGAGATTCACGTTGAAGAGGGTGCGCCGACGATCACGAGCGTCAACAGCGCGTTTCGGTCGCTGTTCGGCGAGCCCGAGATGATCGACCACGGGATGGCGACGCTCGACGACCACACCGCACCCGCTGGTATTGTGGACGATCAGGTGGTCGACAGCGAGGTTCAACAGTCGTTGGCCGAAGAGTTCCTTTCGGAGGCCGAACGCGAGCTAAAGCTCACCACAACTGCCGGAACCAAGTACTTCCTGTACCGGAGTGTCCCCTACGAACTCGGCGACGAGTTCGCAGGCTTCGAGATCTACACCGACATCACTGCGCTCAAACAGCGTGAGATACAGCTCCAGGTGCTTCACCGCCTACTTCGACACAACCTGCGAAACGATCTCAACGTGATCGAAGGCTTCGCCGAGATTCTCAAATCCGAACTCGAAGACGACACTCACCAACGGTTTGCCGCCCACATCCATTCGAACGCCACGCAGCTCACCGAACTCAGCGAGACGGCCAAAACGATCGAGGCGGTAGCCGGTCAACGGTCGCTCGACCGTGAGCCGATCACACTCGGTACGCTGATTCGGTCGACGGTCGACGCGGCGAGCCGGACGTACGATGATGCCGAGATCACGCTTGGATTGCTCTCCGAATCGACCGTTCTGGCGGGCCAACATCTCGAAACCGCCGTCGTCGAGCTACTCGACAACGCCATCGAACACACCGACGCCGAAACGCCGGTCGTCTCAGTCAGTGTCTCGGTCGACACGGACGCGGATGTGGGCGTGATTGAGGTCACTGACAACGGCCCGGGAATCCCACAAGACGAGTGGGCAGTCGTCACTGGCGATACTGAAACCTCACAGCTGGAACACGGCAGCGGCCTCGGTCTCTGGTTGGTCCGGTGGGTCACTGAAGGCTACGGTGGCACGCTCACGTACATCGAACGGGACGATGGAAGTACGATCTCGATTCGTCTCCCACTGGCGGAAACCGAACGCTGACAGTATTTAAAAACTCGGCGTATACTTTTAAACGAAATCGGAGAGCCCGGCCTGATCCTCGTCGTCGGAGTCAGTGACAGTCTTTTGAGGTGATTCGTCAGGTTTCGATGATTCGTTGGCTGCCAAATCCTCGTCCTCGTCTATCGCCGCACTGTCGTCGACTGAGTCGGTCGACTCGGTGTCGGCTTCGTCGACTTCGGTTGGCGAGCCAGCGAACGCACCCCCAGCGTGGTCTTCGATCGCATCGTCGCGCCATGCCTGGGCGTCCGCGACGATCGACGAGACCTTCTTGGTCGACTCGCCGCTGCCGGTAATAAACGAGACGTGAGACTCTTCGAGGTCGTAGGCGGCGGCCATCATCACCGTGAGTTCGCGTGGTTTGCAGTGGTGGGTCATCGCCGAGAGAAACGGCAACACGGCTCGACGGGCGATTTCGATGCTCATCCCGCCACGGTCGGCGATCCGTCGGCACACTTCGTCCGCGGTTTTGTTCGATCCGGGCCAAAACTGCGGTCGACCGTACCGAGTCCAGCCGCCTTTCGTTCCGTCGCGAGCGGCGGCCACGCCCGCAGCGGTGTTGTCGGCGGCATACCGCCAGTAGCTGTAGTTCTGTGTCGCTCGAACCCGACCGAGCCAGACGTCCGAGTTGGCGAGGAAATCATACGCACGAGCCGCCTCGTCGCGGTCGTACACGTCGAGCATGTTGTCCTCGATCCACTTGGTCAGATCGTCGGGCGTCTCGTCGACGCGGTAGGAGGCCTGCAAGGCCTCCTGGGCCGATTCCTCTTTGAGCACGGCATCGAGAAACGGGAAAATCCCCATCGAGCGGTCGCGCTCGCCGGTGACGACGTCGGCCTCGGAAATGGCGTCGCGACCTTCGGCGGCCGCTTGGAGGTCCTTAACTGCGCCGCGGAGGTCTCCGCTGTTGATTTCGGCGATCGCGTCGAGCGCGTCCGGTTCGTACTCGATTCCCTCGTGTCGACAGATGTCCCGGAGCGCAGGGACGATCGAACGCGCGCCAACGTCGCGGAACTCGATGTTCTGGCAGGCGTTTCGCAGCCCCCGAGACATGTCGTAGAACTCGTTGGCAATGAGCACAATAGGTTGGCCCGACTCCTTGACGAGCTTGGTGATCGCGGCCTTGCCGCCGCGGTCGTAGTTGCCGTGAATGTTGTCGGCCTCGTCTAAAACCACGAGCTGTCGACTCGACGTGTCCGCACCGGCTGCGCCGCCACCCGAGGCGCTGCCCGAAAGGGTCGCGTTCATCGCCGCCCGTCCGGCGAACCGTTCGATGACGTCGCCGGTCCGCTGGTCCGAGGCGTTGAGTTCGACCGTCTCCCAGCCCATGTCGTTCGCCAGCGCGTGCGCGGCAGAGGTCTTGCCGACGCCCGGCGAGCCGTAGATGATGACTGCCTCGCGGTGGTCGTCCCACGTCTCGGCCCACGCTCTGAGCTGGTCGCGAGCCTTGTTGTTGCCGCGGAGCTCTGAGAGACTGCGCGGACGGTAGTGTTCGGTCCAGTCGACCATTGTCGGAATAATGACGGTCCGGCGTTTAGCTTCTGCGATGCCGGTGGCGCTCCGAACGGACTGTTCGGTCTTCGTACAGTTGTCGGTGGATTGATCTAACGGTCGCCCGAAGATACAATCATGTCTCAGGTTCAATCGACGGCGCTCGATACGGAAGAAATCGACTCGTTACTCGGCACTGGCGGTGTTGGTGTGATCTCGTTCGCCGACGGTGACGAGCCGTACTCGATTCCGGTTTCGTACGGCTACGATGCAGGCGCTGGAAGCCTCTATATCCGGTTTGGCTTTGCACCGGAAAGCGACAAACGCCGGTTCGTCGACGACGGCGTCACCGCCTCGCTGGTCGTGATGGCCGAATCGATGGATGGCTGGCAGAGCGTCGTTGCCCGCGGTCCACTCCGAAAGGTCACCGAGATGGCGCTCGATTCCCATGCTGCCGAGAGCGTCCGGCAGGTCAGCATCCCGTTCGTAACAATATACGACAGACGCGCAAGCGAACTGGAGTTCGAACTCTACCGGCTCGAATCCGACTCGATAACCGGTCGACGCGAACGCTGACCGGAAAAAGGTTGCGGCAGTTCGGTCGAGAGTCGGATAGTGTTCAACAGTGAAGAGATCGTCATCTGTCGAACCTCGGTTTCGGTATGCTTTTTATCCCGAGCGACGGTGTGAGGGTATGTCCCAACGTTCGGTGAGAAGTCGATGACGTCGACGGTTCGTGAGGATCTCGCCCACCGGATCGCAGGCGAGATCACACTCAGCGAAGACCCTGGCGCGACGCTCCGAAAGTGGCGCACGGATTTCGACATCTCACAGACGGATCTGGCTGCCAATCTGGATGTCTCGTCGTCCGTAATCTCGGATTACGAGAGCGGTCGGCGCGAGAGCCCTGGCATCGGTATCATTCGGCGACTCGTCACCGCGCTGTTGGACGTCGACGAAAGTCGCGGCGGGAGCCGAATCCGTCAGTACGGCCGCGTGCTGTCGGCGGGCTTCGAGAACGACATTGTCTACGATCTCCGGGAGTATTCGACAGCCCTCCCAATCGAAGAGCTGTATGAGGCGCTGGATGCGACCGAGATCGTCCGCGGCGAGCGCGACTACGTCAACGGCCACACCGTCATCAACAGTATTCAGACGATCACCCGACTCACAAACGAGGAGTTTTATCGCCTCTATGGCCAAAGCACCGACCGCGGGCTCGTCTTCACCGATGTGACTCGTGGCGAGGGACCGCTGGTCGCTATGCGCGTCGTCACACCAACACCCAATGCCGTCATTCTCCACGGGATCGAAGCCGACGACCTGTGGGAGCACGCTGGCGCACTGGCCAAGGTCGATGGGTTTTCGCTGGCCACGTCGACGCGTGATCTCGACGACGCGCTCACCGATCTGCAGGCGCTGGCTTAGGACTGGGTCGCCGTGTCGAGCGTGTCGTCCGTAACGTGGCTATCTATAAATCCGACAACGGCATCAGTACCCTGAAACCCCTCGGCCAGTCGACCGACCTCCTCGCCGTCTTCGAAGACGATCAGCGTCGGCACGCTTTTGATTCGATACTCCTCGATGAGATCGAGGTCGACCTGCGGATTGATCATCCCGACAGTGATTCCGGTCGCGCGGGCGACGTTGCCCAAAACGGGTTCGATCGACTGGCAGAGTGCACAGCCCTTCGTATAGACGTCGATCAGTACCGGTGAGTCGCGCTCGATGAGGTCGACCAGTTCGTCCCGGTCAGCGAGTCGGATCGGTTTGTTCGACGCATCAGCAGATTGTTCGTCTTGATGG
The DNA here is from genome assembly GCF_056175805.1 of Halohasta sp. A2. NCBI lineage: Archaea > Methanobacteriati > Methanobacteriota > Halobacteria > Halobacteriales > Haloferacaceae > Halohasta > Halohasta sp. A2. Next base: position 26,994 of record NZ_JAQFWV010000037.1, read on the forward strand.
GGAGCCATTAGGTCGACAACGCGACCCGTGCGGATACGAATTGCGCCCGATTACTCGACGTAGTCGTACTTTCGTTCGTTCATCCGGCCCCAGCCGGTAAAGACGAACTCGTCTTCAGGATCGGTGAACTCCTCAATGTCGACGGCGGCCTTGTCGTAGTTGTGGTTGTCGTGGACCTGCTCGTACTCCTCGTAGGTCAGATTGTAGCGCGACTCGATCTGCGAATCGATGTTGAGTTGCTCGATTTCCTCGCGCCAGTTCTCCTGGATTGTTTCGGCGTGAATCTCGGCTTGGGCACCCGAGCCATACGAGCCGATGAGGAGTTTTTCGCCCGCCAGATCCCGGTCGTGTGCGGCGGCGTACTTGAGGGCTGCAATCCGAGCGATGTGAACCGAACCGGTGTACCAGTTGCCGACGTGCCGCGAAATGCCGAGCGTCGGCTCGATAGTCTTGTGGTACCACGCGCGGTACTGGTCGGTGTTTTTGAGTTCATCCATGTAGTCTCGGATGGCCTCCTCGTAGGCGTCCCACGAGGTGTACTCGTCCTGGCGGGGTTGGTAGCCGAGTTCGCCCGCCAGCTCGTCTTCGATCTCGGTATCCCGGCTCATATGCCGGTAACCCAAGAGAGCCGCCTTTCGGACCATGCCGGGGAACGGGGTGTGGAACGGGATGTAGGCGAAGTCGTCGGGGTGCATATCCCACGCGACGGATTCGAAGTCCTCGACAGCCTCGCGCATCCGCGAGAGATACACCTGCATCGATCGCTTGCCGTCGACGGAGGGGAACTGCTGGTTGGGTTTGAGGAAGTCGGTCTCGTCCATGCTGCCGTAGCCTTGCTCGGTCGAAATCTCGACTAAATCGGGGTTTTCGTCGACGAGCATGGCGACCGCACCCGCACCCTGGGTTGCCTCGCCGGGATCACCACGGGCATAGAGGGCGGTATCAGTAGCGATCACGAGCGCGGCGCGGCCGCGGTTGCGCCCGGCACGGATCCAGTTGTAGGCGTCGTCGACCGACTGGGTGCCAGCAACGCAGGCGAACTTGCGTTCGCCCTTGTTGGCGTGGCGGAAATCCTCCTCGTAGTACTGTTCGAGACAGCCAGCGATGTAGGTCGACACCGGTTTGGAGTTGTCGAACGCCGACTCGGTGGCGACGTCGATCCGACCGATGTCGCTGGGGGTCAGGCCCTTGCGCTCCATGAGGCGCTTGGCCGCATTCGCGCCCATAGTGACGATGTCCTCGTAGACGTCGGGAAACGAGGAGTGTTCGAGACCGATCCCTTTGCGGTACTTGTCGGGGTCTTCGTCCTTGGCGGGCGCGAACGTCTCCGGCAGATCGAGTTGTAGTTTACCGGTCCAGATCTCGACCGCGTCGATGCCGACGGGAGTCATACCGGCTGATTGCGAGAGTGGCCATATGGGTTTGTCGATAGTATATACGTCGACTGTCGAACTCAGGGAAGGATACGGCTCGGTATGAGATGGGTTACGGGCTTTCGAAGTAGAACGGCACCGATTCGCCATCGGACGTCTCCAGTGTGATCGTTAGATCGGCTTGATCGGACGATCCAACCGGTTCGAGGTTTTCAAGCGTGTTCTGGCTCACCGGGGTACCGTCGGCTTCGAAGTCTCTGAACTCGATGGTCCGCTCTTGACTGGCTTCGACGGTTGCATCTGAATCGAGCGATACCTGATCACCGTTCGTCGAGATATCCGATTTGATATCACCATCATTGAGCTTGAATCGGGAACCTCCAGAACGCGTTATAGTATCCGAGAAGTTGTCGTCGACACGGATGTCTGTAACGGTGACATCAGTCGACTCGGATGGGTTCGTGATATCGAATTGGAGCCGTCCATCCTTGTTGCTCTGTAGCCCATCCGAATATTCGAGCAGCGCCGCCCCGCCACCGGTTCCATTTCCGGATCCATCGCCGTCGAAGCTGAAGCTCCCGCCGACGAAGTAGGTCGCCTGCTGTCCGGATTCGAGGGTGAGCGTGATAACGAAGAAGTCATTGTTTTCTTGAACACCTTTATCGAAGTCCAGTTGGATGGTCGTCTCTCTTCCGTCACCCTCGAGGAAGACGTTCGGATCGAGGTCGTTGAAGTCGTCATTGATCAGCCAGTTCGTCCCGTACGGATTATCCTCACTCCCGTCGCCAACGACATTGACGTTCTGGACCTCTGTTGGATTACTCCCACCTCCGGCATAGAAATTGATCCGACCGTTGGTGAACGAAGAGTTCTCTGCACTGTTCCGGAAGGTCAGTTCGACGTCATTGTTCCCGCCGTCCCAGTCTGCTCCGATGAGTTGGACATCACCCGGTGCGGCAGGATTGATACCACCATCGTCAGTTTCGCGGCCTCCCTCGGACGGAACACGGTTCATCCCAACAGGTGCATACGCGATATCGTGTGTGCCATCGAGTGCGAGCGTGAGATAACCATCGCTGACTGTCACCGAATCGTCCGCATCGAGTTCGTCTTCCAATAGGTTCTCCCAGTCTTCTTGGGAGAGATCGGTCGGTACGGTCACGTTTGGATCGTCGACGCTCTCTGTTTCGAGAACGCCGGGGATCGGTTCGACGGCAACCCGTCCAGTGCCTGCCTCGCGGAAGTTCCCCTCGACAGGCACCAGTGAGACTGTATCACCCTGTAGCAGCGTTTGGTCGGTCAGCGTAACGTTCGAATTTTCGAACGCCTGATACGAGACCGTGTTTTCGTAGCGCGCTCTTATGTAGAGCTGTGGAATCCCCCTATAGCAAGGCAGTCGACGAGGAATTCGAACGATCCGCCGACGAGATTCACTGATCGAACGATACCAAAAGTGTGAGCGGCCTGCTCCAAGCCGTGCT